>NZ_JBFODM010000034.1:0-15107 GCF_040908325.1 Aeromonas sp. R4-1 | reverse complement strand
TAGAGAGAACGATCAAGGTCAATACCAGCAAGAGCCGAACCTATTCGTTCTTTCGGCAAGGGGTCATCTATTACCAGTTGCTACCTAAAATGAAAGAAGCCAATGCGGTCTTGTTGATGGATAAATTTATCTACTACCTGAAGCAACACCGCTTATATTCCCGCACACTTGGAATTATTTGAGTCTCTAAAAATGAGGGGATCTCTGAGATCTGGAGGTGGTGAGCCCGGCCAGCATTGCCCGTTTCAAACCGCTCAATGTGGCTGCATCGATGCAACTCTTGTGGGCCGGTAAAAACGTGGCGACCACCCTGCTGCTTGAAGGAAAAGTGCCCCCGGCACTGCTAGCCCGCCTCTATCCGGCAGGCAGCTTGCTGCAAAGCGGCGCCATTATCGCCGGTGCCTGTGACTGGCCGGTCTCCAGCCCCAACCCTTTCCTCGCCATGTATACCGCGATCACCCGCCAAGGTGAGCTTGGCTTGCTGCCCCCCGCCAGCGAGCAGATCAGCCGTCAGGCCATCTTGCAGGCCTATACCCTCAACGCCGCCAAGGTAATTGGGCGGGAGAAAGAGATTGGCTCCATCAGCGCGGGCAAGAGTGCTGACCTGATCTTGCTGGATCGCAATCTGGAGCAAGTAGCAAGCGAAGAGCTCAAGGAGACCAAGGTGCTCTGGACCATGTTCAAGGGCAAGCAGGTCTATTCGGCCCACTGACACCGAGAGAACAAACAGGCCCGCACTGCGGGCCTGTTGGCAAGATCACGACAAGCGCATGGCGTGCAGTGAGCAACCGATAACGGCGGGATTAGCGGCTCGTTTCAGTCAAGTCCTTGTCAATCCAGTATTTGGAACCGGAGATATTGGCATCGAGCAGCAACCCCTTCTCACCAATCTGGTAGATGGCCATGCCGCCATTGTATTTGGCGGTAAGCTCGGCGCTCTCCTTGCCGGCCACCACGCCCACTTCGGAAGTGGCCTCCCACCCCTGGGTCACGAAGGCATCGAATCTGGCCTTGTCTTCAAACAGGATCACCTGCTGATAGAACTTGCCGCCAATCCCGGCCGCCAGACCCGCACCAAACATCTTCATATAGGTGTGCTTGCCGGTTTTGCGATTGACTGCCACCCCGGCCCCCTGATTGGTATGCAACATCAGGGAGAACTTGCGCGAATCGAACACTGCATAGCCATAAGCCTTGTCAAACAACAACTTGGCTGATGGCTGCTCGTTGAACAACCGGATCAGCGCAGTGTCGGCCATGGTATTGAGCGCGATCCTCGCCTCTTTCGCCGTCTTGGGGTTGAGCATCTCGTTGAGCTCCTTGTCGGCTGCCTTCAGCCACTCCTTGCCGGTCGCGATGCTCTTGTCGGTCCAGACCCCGGCGGTATTGAACGCCTCTTCACCCCATGCAGAGATGGAAGCCCAGCTCTTTTTGGAAAAATCGCTGACATCCTGCCACACCTCCTTGCTGGTCTCGCTCACTGCCGCTCCCAGATCGGACGCTGCGGCCTTGAGCTTGGCCCAGTCGGCATAACAGGGTGAGAAGGCCAGACTCAGTGACAGGGCCAGCAACCAGTTACGCTTGTTCATTTTTTCACTCCCGTATTGTCGAGTGTCTGGGTTACCTGGGGCGATCACCTACAACAGGCTACCCGCTGAAAATCACCCCCGCATTATCGGAAGGGGAATCCGGTTAAGCAATCATTGAGTCCTGTTTATACCGCCACAGCCCGACAGCGGTTAACAAAAAGGCTGCTCATCAAAGAGGAGCAGCCTTTTTAAGCACAGTAAAACCGGACGGGCTTATTCGACCATCATCACCTTGCAGGTGTTGGTACTACCCACGGTTTCCATCTTGTCACCGTGAGTCAGCAGCACCATGTCACCGCTCTGCAACAGCCCCTTATCCTTGAGCACGGCCAGCGCGTCGCGGCACACTTCGTAGACCGGTTTGGTCTCGTCACCGTCAAACATCACCGGAGTGACGCCACGGTAGAGATTGGTCCAGGCCAGGGTCTTGTTGTGGGGAGACATGGCGAAGATCGGCAGACCGGAGCTGATACGGGACATCAGCAGCGGCGTGGTGCCGGACTCGGTCAGTGCCACGATCGCCTTCACCCCTTCCAGGTGGTTGGCTGCATACATGGTGGACATGGCTACAGCTTCTTCAACGGAAGTGAAGGTGTAGCTCATGCGGTGGTTGGAGACGTTCAGGCTCGGATGCTTCTCGGCACCGACACAGACGCTCGCCATGGAGGTAACGGTCTCGATGGGGAACTGACCGGCAGCAGTCTCGGCAGAGAGCATCACCGCATCGGTACCATCCAGCACGGCGTTGGCCACGTCCATGACCTCTGCACGAGTCGGCAGCGGCGCATTGATCATCGACTCCATCATCTGGGTCGCGGTGATCACCACACGGTTCAGACGACGGGAGTGGCGGATCAGCTTCTTCTGTACGCCAACCAGCTCGGGGTCACCGATCTCGACACCCAGATCGCCACGGGCGACCATCACAGCATCGGAACCGAGGATGATGTCTTCCATCGCCTCATCGGTGGCGACGGTTTCGGCGCGCTCAACCTTGGCCACGATCTTGGCATTGGAACCGGCTTCGCGGGCCAGCTCGCGGGCGTAGCGCAGATCATCGCCACAGCGCGGGAAGGAGACAGCCAGATAGTCCACGTTCATACGGGCAGCGGTCTTGATGTCTTCCTTGTCTTTCTCGGTCAGGGCCGGAGCGGAGAGACCGCCCCCTTTCTTGTTGATGCCCTTGTTGTTGGAGAGCGGCCCGGCCACGGTCACCGTGGTGTGAATGCGGGTGCCTTCAACCTGCTCGACCTTCAACTGCACACGGCCATCGTCCAGCAGCAGGATGTCGCCCTGCACCACATCGTCTGGCAGGCTCTTGTAGTCGATACCGACCTGCTCCTGGCACCCTTCC
Organism: Aeromonas sp. R4-1; assembly: GCF_040908325.1. Taxonomy (NCBI): domain Bacteria; kingdom Pseudomonadati; phylum Pseudomonadota; class Gammaproteobacteria; order Aeromonadales; family Aeromonadaceae; genus Aeromonas; species Aeromonas sp. R4-1. The sequence continues at coordinate 12,164 of NZ_JBFODM010000034.1, read as the reverse complement.
CCCTTGCCGAGTGCCGCGTCGAGAATGAACTTGTCACCGATGGCCAGATAGATTTTGCCATCCTTGAAAGTGGAAACACGGATTTTCGGGCCTTGCAGATCACCCATGATGGCGACGTGACGACCGAGCTTGGCAGCAATGTCACGCACCTGATTGGCGCGCAGGATATGGTCTTCAGCAGTGCCGTGAGAGAAGTTCATCCGCACCATGTCGGCCCCGGCGCGGATGATCCCTTCGAGGATCCCTTCGCGGTCGGTAGCCGGACCGAGTGTGGTTACAATCTTTGTACGTCTAGGCATGAAAGACTCCAATATGAAGTTGATATGACTTGAGATTCTGCCCCATCAAGCCCATGGCTCGATGCACCCGTTTACAAACCATCTGGGTGGTTTTTGTTATTAAATTACAATACTACACCAAGGCGGGTGGCATAGACAGTCGGGGGCCTGAGCCCCCGACGGTTCAGGAAGAGTGCGGGGTTTCGAAGCGGGATTCGCGCAATCCCTCTTTTACTTTCTTCAGATTTTCGCGAAATTTCATCCCCCGGCGCAGGGTAAAACCGGTCGCCAGCACATCCACCAGCGCCAGCTGGGCGATGCGGGATGCCATCGGCATATAGACATCGGTATCTTCCGGCACATCCATGGAGAGCACCAGATTGCACTCGCGGGCCAGCGGGGAGTCCTTGGCGGTCATGCCGATCACGGTGGCGTCGTTCTCGCGGGCCAGCGCGGCGATCTCGACCAGTGCCTTGGTGCGGCCGGTGTGGGAGATGAGCACCACCACATCCCCTTCGCTGCTGTTGATGCAGCTCATGCGCATCATGACGATATCGTCAAAGCTCACTACCGGAATGTTGAAGCGAAAGAATTTGTTCTGGGCATCGCGGGCAACGGCGGAGGAGGCGCCAAGGCCGAAGAAGCTGATCTTCTTGGACTGGGTCAGGATATCGACGCAGCGGTTGATGGCAGAGATATCCAGGCTGTTTTTGGCGGCATCCAGACAGGCCATGGTGGATTCGAAGATCTTGGCGGTGTAGGTATCAGGCCCATCTTCCGCTTCCACATGACGATTTACGTAAGGGGTGCCATTGGCCAGGCTCTGGGCCAGATGGAGTTTGAAATCAGGAAAGCCCTTGGTATCGAGACGGCGGCAAAAGCGGTTGACGGTCGGTTCACTGACGTCGGCCATCTTGGCCAGAGCGGCGATGCTGGAGTGGATGGCGGTCTGGGGAGACGCCAGGATCACCTCGGCAACCTTGCGTTCTGATTTACTGAAACTTTCCAAGTTGTTCGTAATTTTATCAAGGGTATTCATCATCACCACCAGGTGTTTTTGTAATTTAGCTTCAGTGTCTTTGCACTCAATCTACGGCTAAGCAAGTTTCCATTCAAGCTAAGGACTATACAAGACAAGCGGTTATGGCAACTAACGCCTGCCATACAAAGTATGACTCATCTCTAATTATTTCGTACTTTTCGTTACAAAACGTCACCTTGCCATGAAAGCGCTTACAAATGTTGCAAAGCAACAACACTGTGAGCAGGCGCACGTTTGTATCGATCCGGCAGGTGAGCAAGCCTGAGCTCGGATAGAATGGACCGTCATAATCCAACAATAATCTCGGGACACCAGAGTCGTCCCCATCCTGTAACGAAGGAGTTGTTATGCAGCATACCCATGCGCTGGTCGGCGATGTCGGCGGCACCAATGCGCGTCTGGCCCTGTGTGAGCTGGCCACCGGTACTATCTCTCAGGCAAAGACCTACTCAGGTCTGGCCCATCCCAGCCTTGAAGCCGTGGTACGCCTCTATCTGGAGGAACACAAGGTACAGGTGGCTGAAGCCTGCATCGCCATCGCCTGCCCCATCAACGGTGACTGGGTTGCCATGACCAACCACAGCTGGGAGTTCTCCATCAGCGAGATGCAGGGCAATCTCGGGCTGGCACGCCTGCAAGTGATCAACGACTTTACCGCCGTCTCGATGGCAGTGCCGGTATTGACTGAATCGGATCGCATCCAGCTTGGCGGCGCCGCGCCGGTAGCGGGCAAGCCCATCGCCATCTATGGTGCAGGCACCGGCCTTGGGGTCGCCCATCTGGTCAAGGCGGGTGAGCAGTGGCTGAGCCTGCCGGGTGAAGGTGGTCATGTGGATTTTGCAGCCAACACCGAAGAGGAAGATGCGGTGCTGCAGGTGATGCGTGGCGAATTGGGCCATGTCTCGGCAGAGCGTTTCCTCTCCGGCCCGGGTCTGGTCAATCTCTATCGCGGGCTGGTGAAATCCGATGGTCGTGAGCCAGAGCCGTTCGCCCCCAAAGACATTACCGAGCGCGCACTGGCGGGTGAGTGCCTCGATTGCCGTCGCACCTTGAGCCTGTTCTGCGTGCTGATGGGCCGCTTTGCCGGCAATCTGGCCCTCAATATGGGTACCTTTGGCGGCGTCTATATCGCAGGTGGCATAGTGCCGCGCTTCCAGGAGTTCTTTACCGGTTCCGGTTTCCGGGTCGCCTTTGAAGACAAGGGGCGCTTCAAGTCCTACCTCAAGGAGATCCCGGTGTTTCTGATCACCCATGAAGGGCCGGGGCTGCTCGGTGCGGGCGCTTACTTGCGTCAGTCGATGGGGATCACTATCTGATTGAAGAGGGGAACGAAGCGGGATCATCCATGGTTCAGCCTCGATTCAGTGTGAATGGCATATAGTAGCCGCACGTAACCAAGAGGGTTGTGCTTCACAAGGAGTGGAAAGCGACTCTCATCCGCTGGATACGTTTGTCACCTGACAAGCCTGAACTGTTTCAACCGGCCTTTTGGCCGGTTTTTTTTATGTCTGATATCCGGGATTACTGGGCCAGCGCCTTCAACTGCGCCTTGTCTGGCGGATTGTTCCAGTCGATGGGACCGTGGGTAAAACGGTACTGCAACCGTGGCAGGCTGGTCTCCAGCCACTCTTCCCGAAAATAGGCATAACCCTGATCCCAATCCGGATCATTGGCCCAACCGCTCTGGAGGAAGTAGAGGCGAGTGCCCTGCCCTTCCGGCACAAATCGCAGGCAAACCTGGGTCTTTTGCTGGCGGATATGGGGTAGGCTGGGCGGGAAATTCCAGCTGAAACTGAGCAGGTCATAGGGCATGACGGCCATGACCCGGCACCCTTCGCTGCCACGTTCACCCAGAGGGGCATCAGGCCTGAAGTAGATCTCGAAAGGACCATTCGGTTCGGCCACCATCAAACATTCGGGAGCCAGAAAACTGCGCAGACCGCTTTCGGTAGTCCAGGCGTGCCAGACATCGTCTATGTGCGCCGGAACAAAAATGTTGCCTTCAATCAGTTTATTGTCCATAAATCAGCGATCCTCAAGCCATCCATACAAGGGACTCCGGCAGTATAGCCCCATGGCAAATACAATGGACAGTGCTTAATCACACCCTTGTCATTTGCATCAATTAACCTGCCTCTGTGCAACTGCCTCAATGAACATTAGCTTGATCCGGGAGGGCATCATGATCCGGCTCATGGAAGAACACGACATTCCCCAACTGGCCCGGCTGTTTTTAAAGAGCCGCCGCCACACCTTTCACTGGGTCGATCCCGCCCGTTTCCAACTCGAGGATTTCGAGGAACAGACCAAAGGTGAACAGGTGTGGATAGCCGAACAGGGGGGCAATATCTGCGGCTTTATCGCCATCTGGCAGCCCGATCACTTCGTCCATCACCTCTATGTGTCAAGCGACTGGCACGGTCAGGGGATAGGACGCGCCCTGCTGGAGCGGGGCCTCGCTGATTCGCCGCACGGCTCGCTCAAGGTTGCGACCCGCAACACGGCGGCGGTAGCCTTCTACCATCGGCTGGGCTGGCAAAACAGTGATGAGACAGGCCACTGCGAGGTCACCGGCCCCTGGTGCAAGTTGCTTAGAAGCTAGCGGGACGCCCGGCACCTGCGTTTTGCGGCTGAGCAGGCACCAGCGGTGCCGGGGGGAAGAACCAGCGGTAGAGATCGAACCAGCCATCTCGCTGGGCAATCACGACCTCGTGCACCGGATCGCGCTGGAAAATTGCCACCTTGTTTTCGGTCAGCGGCACCCAGGCATAGTTGACCAGCGCATATTGCGACTGGATCAGGTTGTACTCATTGAGATAGGAGTCATCGTTACCCGATTCGTGCAGTTGGGTACGACTGTCGATGAGGTAAACAAGCTGGTTGAAGAAGGTCAGTTGAAAACCGGTCACTCGCCACTTCTCCCTGGTCGCCTCCTCCTCTTCAATCACGGTGATTTTGCCCCAGCGGCACACCCCGTGATAGTTGACTCCATTGGCCGACATTTTCAGGTCGTAATGGCAGCCCAGACTGTTGATAAACATCCCGACCACAAACAGCAGCACGACAAGCAGTGGCAACAGCAGCAAGGTATTTTTCAGCGTTCGTTTCATCAGAGATCCCTTACAGCGTTTTTTCGAGCTCTTTATAGGAAAGCACGCGAACCTGGTGACCGGAGACCAGCACCAGCGATGCCGGTTTGACGGGAGGCACGTCGCTCCGAGCCTCCATCTGGCAAACAACGCCGGTCGGCGAGTCGGTACAGTGCACATGGAGCCACTCGAAATGGAGATAGCTGGCGACAAACGCCACCAGCACAGCCAGTAGCAGATTGACGTATATCAGGCCCCTTGCCAGCATTGGCCGCCCGATACCGCTGAGAAAGGCAAGTTTGGCGCGCTCACCAAAAGAACGGGGAGCAGCAGGCTCTTTGATGACCTCGTGGTCGGAGCTTGGTGATGTCGACGGTGGCTGCGCAGCCGCTGCAGGCGTGGGCTCGCTCATCGGCTCGGGCAAGGGCTCACTCTCTGTTGGCAGTGCCTTGCCGTAATAGATCTTCATCTTGCAGTTCAGATGCAGGGAGTACCCTTTTTTCGGGGTACTTCTGATATCCAGCGTCTGGGGGGATGAAGCGAAGTGGCGGCGAATATTGGCGATAGCCACGTTCAGGGAGTTGGGGCTGATGGGGCGACCCAACCAGCCGATATCAAGCAACAGATCCTTGTCGCACACCTCGTCATGTTGATCGAGCAGATAGCTGAAAATGAGGCTCTCTGCCGATGACAAGCGCACCACCCGGGCGCTTTGCAAGTTGTCCTTGTCGGCACAGAAGATCAGCTCTCGCCTTTTGACATCAAAGACATAATCACCGAAGTGATAGGCTGATATGTTATTGCCTGGCGCAACCCCCGTCATACCAACCACCTGTTATTTGCATTCATCATGAAGAAGATGGGATTCCACACCTGATAAAGCCAGATGGCGGCTCAGGACTCGCTGTAATTAAACGAAATTCTAAAGGGTCGAGATCAGCGGCACAATAGATGCAGGCAGGCACGAGCGGGGAAAATGAAAATATGCGTCCAGCGCTGTCGGACTGCGTATCGGGCAGAGCATGATGCTGCGAGTATCGCCTATCGCGGCCACGCCAATCTCAGCTGAACAGTGACATTGGCATGACGAAAAGCTCTGCTGGACAAGGCCCCTTGCCCCTCACAACATCTCGCCGCACTTCACAATAAAGGGAACCTTGCATGCCCCGCAGGATGATCCAACGGGGCGAAGTGAACTGACTAGACCCGAAACTGCTTGAGCAGGGTGTCGAGCTGGGCCGACAGCTGCCGCAGATCACTGCTGGCTTCGGCAACCTGTGCCACTCTGGCCGCACTCTCGCTGTTGAGCGTCGCAATCCGGTTGACACTGTGGCTGACCGCCTCTGCCACCGAGTGCTGTTCTTCCGATGCCTGGGCGATATACATGTTCATCTCGCGGATCAGGCTGACCTGATTTTTAATCTTCTCCACCGATGTCTGCACATCTGCCGCCTCGATGCCGGCGCGGGATGCCTTCTCCTGACTCTGTTGCATTCCGGCCCCGACATTCTGGGTCGCTTGCTGCAACCGCTTGATACTGGCGCTGATCTCCTCCGTCGACTGGCGAGTACGGCCCGACAAGGTGCGCACCTCATCCGCCACCACCGCAAAACCGCGCCCCTGATCACCCGCCCGCGCCGCCTCGATGGCCGCGTTGAGGGCAAGCAAATTGGTCTGCTCGGCAATGCCGTTGATCACTTCGATGATGGTGCCAATGCTGCTGCTTTCGGTCGAAAGGGTGCGCATCAGGGTGGCGACTCGCTCCACCTCCCCCACCAGTTGATGGATGGCCTCATTGGCATGGCCCGCCAGATTGTAACCCTGCTCCACATAGAGGTTGGCCTCATCGGTAGCGCCAGAGGTTTTCACCGCGTTACCAGCAACTTCCTGCACTGCCTGACTCATTTCGGTAATGGCGGTAGCGACCTGATCCAGCTCGGATTGCTGGGCGTCACTGCCTACCCGGGTATCTGCCGAGAGGGAGTCACAGAGTTCGGCGGTTTGCAACACACCGGCAGAGAGCTCGTTGATCTCCGCCACCATCTCCTGCAACTTGGCAATAAAGTGGTTGATGTTGGTGGCCAACGCGCCCATCTCATCCTGACGGCCGATCTTCAGACGCCGGGTCAGATCCCCCTCTCCTTTGGCCAGATCGAACACCGCCTGATTCATCTGGTGAAGCGGCCTGAGCACATTGCGATGAATCAGCACCATCAACAGGGCGATGATGCAGAGATCGAGCACCAGGATCTGCCAGACGGTGGTGATCAACTGCTGGCGCAGTTGGGCCTGAATGGCGGCATCACTGGTTTGCACCAGCAATCGGGCCACGGTGTTTTTCTGGCCGCTGTCGTCATAGACCAGATCATATCCCCCATAGGCAGCGGTATCGGCAGGCATGGCTGTCACGGGGGCAATGCTCCCCGCCGTGTCACGGGCAAACCCGGCTACCAGCTTGTCCTTGTTGACCACCAGCAACGCACTGAGTATATCGGCCGCCAGCTCGGACTTTAGCGATGCCTCGATAAAGGCCGATTCATAATTCCACAGCGGGCCAGGCAGGGAGAGCTGCAGCCGGCCGATGGCCTGCTCGACCAGCGCACTCTGTTTGCTGTAGCTCTCCGCCTTGACGGCGTGGTAGTTGTAACCGCCAAACAACACCAGTAGCAGACTCACCGACAGGGAGGTCAACACGGCAATCCTGAACGTCAGACTTTTCCAATCCATGGTTTCCTCCCGGTTTTACGGCAGCCGGCGCAGTACCATTGAGCGGCACTTGCTATTGGTACTGTTACTGGTACTTGGCATTGATCTTGTCGATGGTGCCATCCGCCTTCATGGCAGCGAGGATCTCATTGAGCTTGGTGATGAGCTCATCGGGTGTGTCCTTGTTAAACGCCAAGCTCATCTGGGTTTCCTTGAACACGAAGACCGGCTTGGGTGAGGTCACCTTCTCCTTGCTGGCCAGATAAGGCGCCAGATACTGGCCGGTTGCCCAAAGATCGATGCGGCCCGCCTCCAGTTTCTTCACGTTGGCGGTGTCGTTGGCCGCCAGCTGCAACTTGGCAAATCCCTGGGCTTTGAGATATTCGGCGGCCGCATCGCCGTTATAGCCACCCACCGAATACTGCTTGGCATCTTCCAGTGACTTGACCGTGATATTGGCGGTCGAGCTGGAGAAAAACACCCAGTTGTTATTGACCAGCGGCCCTACCCACTTGAACAGTGCTTCCCGCTCCGGAGTGCGGGTCGTGGAGTAGAGGGCGGTATTGGGAGTACCGAGGGTATCTTCATACGCCCGTTTCCAGGGCATCAGGGTCAGCTTGTATTCGACCCCGGCACGCTTGAACAGCTCTTCGACCACCTCGGTCGACAGCCCGACAATCTTGCCCCCCTCCCCCTGCATGTTGAATGGCGGGTAATCCTCGGTCATCACGTTCAGTGGCGCAGCCTGAACAGCGCTTATCGCCATCATGGAAGAGACTGAAAAAATTGCACTTTTCCACAGCAGTTGATAGTTCATTGCAACCTCGCTTTGCTTGCCATTCATCCCTGAACATCCGCCGTTACCGATGGCGGTGCACGTCTGACCCGCTGGGGTCATGCCGGCTTTCACGGCTCGCCGCCCACCCATGTGCAGCAGCAAACAGATCCGGATTTTGCCTGTGCGCAACGAAACGCAACCGGCGAGGGAGGCTCACAACAAATCGAGGTGGAAACATGCCAGGGCAGCATAAGGGGAGTGCGGAGTGGGGCGGATAAGCCTCTGCCATACAACAGCGCCGTGGCAAAGAAAAAGCGCATCGTTTTATGACAGGGGTCTGGGAGAGAAATGATAGAAAACGCCAACATCCATTTTCCCATACTGCTCGAGGAGACCTCAGAGCCAAACCTGTCCTTTAGCTAAGGTCACGAAAAGAGATACGTCAAATGAGAATGCTAACCCCCTCATCTGCTTCCAAATTAGATTCCAGATGAGCTCCGCCGAGCCACAAAGTGGCGCGAGATACCCGAAAAACAGAAGGCCACCGCGAGGTGGCCTTCTCCAAATCAACAATGAACGTCTGGTGAAACTCAGTCCTTGGCCGCGTCCATCACACCTTCTTCGGAGTGCGCAGGCAGGATCAGGTTGAGCAGGATGGCGGCAACAGAGGCCAGGCCAACGCCTGCCAGCGCGAAGTCGCCAATCTTCATCTCCAGCGCACCGACACCGACGGTCAGAGTCACGGCGACGATGGCGATATTGCGTGACAGCCCCAGATCCACCTTGGATTCCACCAGCGTCTTGAGACCGATGGCAGCGATGGATCCGAACAGCAGCAGCATGATACCGCCCATCACCGGCATCGGGATGGAGGTAAGCAGCGCATTGAACTTGCCGAAGAAGGCCAGAATAATGGCAAACACCGCAGCCCAGGTCATGGTGACCGGATTGAAGTTGCGAGTGATCATCACGGCACCGGTCACTTCGGCGTAGGTGGTCACGGGTGGGCCACCGATGAAACCGGCAAAGCAGACGCCGATACCGTCACCGGCCAGCGTACGGTGCAAACCCGGATCCTTGGTGTAATCCTTGCCAGTCACGCCACCGATCGCCAACACGCCACCGATATGCTCGATACAGGGGGCGATGGCTACCGGCAACATGAACAACGCAGCAGCCCAGTTGATCTCCGGGGTTTCGAAGTGGGGCAGCGCCAGCCAAGGGGCGTTCACCATGCCATCGAAACTCACCTGGCCCATGAACACCGCCGAGACATAACCGGCAATCACGCCGCACAGGATGGGGATCAGCTTGATCCACCCCTTGCAGAACACAGCTGCAATCAGGGTGACCGCCAGCGAGATACCGGCCAGCGTCAACGCAGTCCCCGCAGGTACTACCTGCTCACTACCGGCACGGCCCATCGCCATGTTGCAGGCAACCTGCGCCACAGAAAGACCGATGACCATGATCACCGGGCCAATCACCACCGGGGGCAGCAATTTGTGCACAAAACCCATCCCTTTTGCCCGGATCAGCGCAGCCAGAATGAAATACATGAAACCGGCGGCAAACAGGCCAAACATGGTGGATGGCAATCCCCAGGTCTGGGTGGCGTAGATGATGGGGGCGATGAAGGCAAAGCTGGAACCGAGGAAAATCGGGACCTGGCGGCGGGTGCAGAGCTGGAACAACAGGGTGCCCACACCGGCGCCAAGCAGGGCCATGGAGGGGTTCAATCCGGTGAGCAGGGGCACCAGAACCATGGCGCCGAAGGCGACAAACAGGATTTGCAGCCCGGCGACACTTTGCTTGACTAAGGAAAACATGGATGTCCTTAATTTTTTGATAACTGATGGGGATATTTATCACTTTTCAGTTATCACAAGACTTTTTCAAGGCACAAAATGAACACAAATTCGTCACTTGTTACCTTTTACTGCTTGGGAAGGGCATGAAACTGGCTTTTTAGGCGGGATTCGTTGCTACAAGCATCGAGTATGCGATTTTACGCATTATTGTGACGAACGCCAATCGTTTTTCCATCATGTTTATTGTGTTCATGGTCAAAAATGCCGCCGCCAGGGGGCGCTCTATAATGGATCCTGTGAATCAAGATGGACAAGGAGTCCCCATGTCACAGCCCCCATTCAAGGCCAGCCAGCGCAGATTGCTGATCGGCTCGGCCATCGCTCTCGCCCTGTTTGCGAACCCGTTCAGTTATGATTTCGCCCAAAATGAGTGGCAAATGAATCAGGCCTATGCCAAGTCCTGCTTTATCGCCGGCACTCGCATCACGATGGCCGATGGCTCCACCCGCCCCATAGAGACGCTCCGGGTCGGTGAACGAGTGCTGGATCAACACGGCGGCAGTAACCGGATCCTGGCGGTCGAACGGGTCATACTGGGCAAGCGCAGACTCTACGGGATCAATGATCTGCCCCCGTTCTTTACCGCAGAACACCCTCTGCTGACCACGCGGGGCTGGGCGGCCATCTCACCGGCCATGACCCGAACCGAAAACCCGCAACTGGCGGTGCTGCCGCTATTTACCGGCATGCAGATAATGTGTCGCCCGGCACCTGCCATGGTGACGGGCAATCTGGCCCTGCAACCCCAGCTGGAATTACTGCTGGTTCAGTCACTCTGCTGGATCGAGGCATCTCCCACTACCGCGCTCTTCAATCTGCTGCTCGATGGCAGCCACAGCTACATCGCCAATGAGCTGATCGTTCACAACAAAGATGGCGATGGTGGCAGTGGGGGCAGCAGTGGTGGTGGCGACAGCGGTGGAGGCAGCAACAGCGGCGGCAGCGACAACGACGGTGGCAGCAACAGCAGCGGTGGCAGCGACAGCGATGGGGGCAGCAACAGCGGCGGTGGCAGCGACAACGGCGGAGGCAGCGACAGCGGCGGTGGCAGCGACAGCGGCAGTGATAACGAGAGCAGCAGCCACGACAATCAGGGTCAGGGAGAGCATGCCGGCGGAGAGCAGCATGGTGGAGGTGAACGGCATGCTGGTGGAGAAAAACATGCAGGGGGAGAACGCCATGGGGGTGGCCGCGGGTTTGGCAATGGCGTTGATGACAACGGCGTGGATACCGTCGATGCCAACGGCAACAAGCTCAGAGGTGACGGCACCATCGATGACAACGGTGTGGATGCCGTCGATGCCAACGGCAATAAGCTCAGAGGTGACGGCACAGTCGATGACAACGGTGTGGATGCCGTCGATGCCAACGGCAACAAGCTCAGAGGTGACGGCACAGTCGATGACAACGGCGTGGATGCCGTCGATGCCAACGGCAACAAGCTCAGGGGTGATGGAACCATCGATGACAACGGCGTAGATGCCGTCGATGCCAATGGCAACAAGCTCAGGGGCGATGGCACGGTCGATGACAACGGTGTGGATGCTGTCGATGCCAATGGCAACAAACTAAGAGGTGACGGCACGGTCGATGATCGCCAGCAAGTGCTTACCGATGAGCAGGAGCGGGCGCTGCTTAACAACGGTTTTCGCCAACAGGGGCAACCATGATGCGTAATCTGTTACCACTCCTCCTGCTCGGCCTCTCTGGCTGCGCCACGGTCGACACTCCGCCGCTTTACCATCAAATGGATAAGGCAGATGTTCAACTGGCCAATCAGGCCCTTGCCAAGGCACTGGAAACCCGCACCAAAGGGCAGAGCCTCACCTGGTTCAATCCGGCTAATCGTCACTCGGGTAGCGTCACCCCGCTACGCACCTTCCGCCATCCCAGTGGGGAGTGGTGTCGCGACTATCGCGAGCAACTCTATATCGGCAAGGCCAGCCAGCAGTGGCAGGATACCGCCTGTCGCAATCAGCAAGGGCGCTGGCGGCCATTGCGAACTTAGTGCATGCCACGGGGTAAACGAAAGGCTCTGTCCCAATTACGTGTTGAAAGGCTAATCTTGAAGTAGGCCATCACCTTGAGGTCTACCATCATGGATACCCCAGCCTTTCAACACCTGCTGTCTCTCTTTCCCCAGTTAACCCTGCGCCAGCGCCGTGTTGCTCAGCAGGAGCTCACTGCACCCCACACGATTACCTCGCTCAATACTCAGTTACCGGCATGCAGTGGCTGCCCCCATTGTCAGGCCGATGTTACCCAGCTGGCGCCTTGGGGATGGAGTCGGGGGCTGCGCCGCTACCGTTGCAAACTGTGTCTGCGCACCAGCACCGTTCTGACCAAGACGCCCTTGGCCAGATTGCGTAAAGCACAGTGCTGGGAAGACTACGCGCAAGC
>NZ_JBFODM010000033.1:0-27572 GCF_040908325.1 Aeromonas sp. R4-1 | reverse complement strand
AATGCGAAAGGGGACTCCCTCCGACGTAGGTGGGAGGGGAATTTCGCCGGGGCGTCAGCCCCGCTGGTTTTGAATGTATTGCTTGATCACCTCCAACGGCGCACCGCCGCAAGAGCCAGCAAAGTAGGAGCGTGACCAGAGCACGGGCTTGCTGTAGGCACCTCTCAAGTCCAGAAATTCATTGCGCAGCCGCCTTGATGTTACCGCCTTCAACGAGTTAACCAGTACCGATAACTGTACCGTTGGGCCGTACTCTATCAACATGTGAACATGGTCAGCCTCTCCGTCACACTCTTTCAGTTGTGCGCCAAAGTCGCTACAAACCTCAGTAGCATACTGATTGAATGCAGCAAGGTGTAAATCGCCCAATATCTTTTTTCGATACTTAGTCACAAATACCAAGTGAACATGGAGAAGATAAGCAGCATGGCGTGATTTGTTGATATTTACGACTTGCATTTAATGACTCTGCTCGGTGTAATGATGTGAAGAAATATTGCTACACACTGAGCATTTAATGCAAATTCTAAAAGCCTACAAATTCCGACTCGAACCGACCGAACAACAAGCGCAACGCCTGCGCCAGTTGGGCGGCAGTGCTCGTTATGTCTGGAATCACGGGCTGGCAGAAACCAAACGCATTCTTGATTCTGGCGAAAAACTGCCTTCTGCCTTTGAGCTTAACCGGATGCTCACCAGTTGGAAGAAAGTCCCAGAAATGGCCTTTCTGGCCGAGGCATACACCGACAACCTCCAGCAGAAACTCAAGGATTTGCACGGCGCGTGGATGCGTTGTTTTGATAAAAAACTCGTCGCCAAAGCCCCAGTTTTCAAGAAGAAAAGCGACAACCGCGACTCTATCCGGTTCGTCAACTTCGACAAGTATTGCCGCCTTGAGAAAGGCCGTGTGAAACTGCCAGCCGGGCTGGCGTGGGTTAAGTTTCGCCAGTCACGCCCAGTAGAAGGGAAGATTAAAAACGCCACTGTCAGCCAAGCCGCCGGGCACTGGTATATCTCATTACAGGTCGAGCAGGAGACGCCTGAGCCAATTCACCCGTCCGGCTCAATGGTCGGGCTGGATGCGGGTATTGCCAAGCTCGCAACCCTGTCAGATGGCACGGTGTTTGAGCCCGTCAACAGCTTCAAAACCCATCAGGCCAAGCTGGCAAGGCTCCAGCGCCAGTTGAGCAAAAAAGTAAAGTTCAGCAGTAACTGGAAGAAGCAAAAAGCCAAGATCCAGCGCCTGCATTCACATATCGCCAATACCCGCCGCGATTACCTTCACAAGGTCACAACGACTATCAGCAAAAACCACGCGATGATCGTCATTGAGGATTTGAAGGTTGCCAACATGTCAAAATCAGCAGCGGGCACGACAAGCCAGCCGGGGCGCAACGTCCGGGCAAAATCAGGGCTGAATCGTTCGATATTGGATCAGGGCTGGTTTGAGCTACGCCGCCAGCTCGAATACAAGCAGGCATGGCGAGGCGGTCAGGTGCTGGTGATTAATCCGGCCTACACCAGCCAGCAATGCGCCTGTTGTGGGCACGCTGCGAAGGATAACCGCCTGACGCAAAGCCAGTTTAAATGCGTTGCGTGTGGTTATGAGGCGAACGCCGATGTGAACGGCGCTCGCAATATTTTAGCGGCGGGACACGCCGTTTTAGCCTGTGGAGGAGCGGTGCAAACAGGCCGCCCGATGAAGCAGGAACCCGGTACTGCGAGAGCAGCTATCACCCAGTAATGGGAATCCCCCTCCTGAGACGCGAAGCGCGAAGGTGGGGGAGGATGTCAAACCAGGTGCTGCGCCAAAAATCGGTCTGCTAGTCCGTTACCACCAGCAAACCGTCATCTGTCTGGTGCCATTCGGCGGGCTCATTGAGCCAGCGCCATTCCATCCCTTCCATCATCCTGCTTTGCTCCCTTTTATCCCGCGTAATCCCGCACAAATGGGGCTAGCCAACGCCTCGCCCGGTCACGACAGGTCATGGCTGCGCCTCTGCGGAACCCATAAAAGGAGTCAATAGTGTCGCTATTGCTGCCCCGATACAAGGCTTGTGCGTTGCGCCATCAGTGCGTCCCAAAAAGCGCGGGGGGCCTGATGGCCCCCCGCAAACACACCGGATGAGAAAATGCCTTACTTGGCGGCGCTATCCTTCACGCACTTCTGGACAAAGCTGTTCTTGGCCGCGCCAGCCAGCTTCTTGTCGGCTGCCGCCTTCTCGCACTTGGCCGCCGGATCCACCGCCGCGCCCGTCTTCACGCACTTCTGGATAAAGCTGTTCTTGGCCACACCGGCCAGCTTCTTGTCGGCGGCCGCCTTCTCGCACTCACCGCTCGCGGCGCCAGTGGCATCTTTCACGCACTTGCCGACAAAGCTGGTCTTGGCGGCGCCGTTAAGCTTTTTGGCTGCGGCCTGCGCCTCGCACTGCAACTGGGCTGCGTCGTTGGCAAAGACCGGATTGGCCAGCAGCACGCTGCCGCAGAGCAGGCCGAACAGGATGGTACGCTTCATGGGTGATCTCCTCTCTATCTGGTGATGTGTTTGCATGGTCATATTTGCATGACGATGTGTTGCAAATGGCTGTGATTGCAACATCTGATTGTTGCCGCAGATCCCCCGCCTCGCCAGCTTGGGAGCGGAGCAAAGGGCAACCATCGCCCGCACTATAGCGCCGATTGGCTGAGCGGGATGGTCCCCAGCCAACCCTTCCCCGACGGCAAGTCTGCCCCCAACTTTCCCGCCACGCCCGCCAACTCCAATAAAATCAAGGGCCATGGGAATCCGGTTCCCGGTCAGAGCGATTTGTTGAGCCAGCGCAAAAAACCAGTCATTACTGACACTTACGTCATTTTTTGACTGGCACGACCAGATTCGACTGGCTTAACATAGCCATCCGGTGCCTATTCATCAGTGATGGGCTGCTGCCCCGCTGGTTAATGGAGCATATTGGAAGCTGCAGGGCAAGATTACGAAACCCCGCGATTTTAAAGGGCTGCGAAAGAGGTCGTTTTTCGAGATGACGTTTGTTGAGGCTTAAGTAAATCTTTTTTGTGCATTTTTTCTTGCTAAATAAGGATCGCTTTGACGATCTTGCCAGATCGTGATCTTATCCTGTTTTTTATCGGGATAGTATCACAGTGACAGGACTCAGCCTTTTGGACCACATAAGCCTCATTAAAGACCCACGCCAATCATGGAAGATCAGTCACAAACTGGCCGATATTATCTTTTTGACAGTAACGGCACTCATTGCCGGTGCCGAGGGTTGGGAAGAGATTGAAGATTTTGGGACCGATCACTTAACCTGGCTTCGTCAATATGGCGACTTTGAAAACGGGATCCCAAGCCACGATACGATAGCGCGGCTAATGGGATTGTTATCAGGCCAGCAGTTGCAACGTTTCTTTGTGCAGTGGATGCAAACCTGCCATGAAATGAGTGATGGGACGCTGGTCGCGATCGATGGCAAGACGCTTCGTGGCACAGCAGATAAGCGCATTAAAAACAGTGCGATCCATATGGTGAGTGCCTTCTGTGCGGCCAATCGCGTGGTGCTTGGACAAGTAAAAACAGAGGCCAAATCGAATGAGATCACAGCGATACCAGAATTACTTAACCTATTGGAATTGAAGGGTTGCCTGGTCAGTATCGATGCCATGGGGTGCCAACGGAAAATAGCGAAACAGATAGTGGAAAAGGGCGCTGACTATCTGCTGGCGGTGAAAGGTAATCAGGGTAAGTTAGAGCAGGCTTTTGATGCATGGTACAGCCCGCAGATGTTCAAAAGTGGGATGGAAGAGAGTGATGGTCACTATGCCACGCAGGAGTCAGGTAATGGTCGAAGAGAAACCCGGTTATGTATTGCAAGTCAGGACTTGAGCCCGCTGGGTGATTTGGCATTTGAATGGTCAAAATTGAGCACGATAGGGATAGTTGCCACGATAAGGGAAGAAGGCGGTCAGCCGTTCAACAGCGACCAATTCGAACTGAGGTTTTACATCAGCTCACGGAGGTTGACGGCAAAAGATTTACTGGAAGCGAGTAGAGGACATTGGTCGATAGAGGCGTCTTTGCATTATCGATTGGATGTTGGGATGCGGGAAGATGAATGTCGCATCAGAAGACAGGAGTCAGGGGAAAACCTTGCGGTGTGTCGGCATATAGCCTTGAACCTGCTGACAGAAGAAAAGAGTTTCAAGGCGGGGGTCAAGCGCAAGCAAAAGCGGGCGAACAGGAATAATGAGTACCTTTCGCAAGTCCTTGCAGGGCGCGGGGTTTCGTAATCTTGCCCTGTTGGAAGCTGTAATCCACGGGCGGTAGCGTGGGTTTTGCACAGTGATTGATGCATTGCGTAGGTTGGCGCTGAGCGTAGCGAAGCCCAACACGCGAGCCCTCGGCCAGTTGGTGGCCATTCGGTGCAACCGAACAGACTGGATATTTCCGGAAAGGAGAACCATGCGCTATCGCCGAGCAACAACCAGTGGGGCATGTTGGTTCTTCACCGTCAACCTGGCTGACCGAAAGCAGGATCTACTGGTACGTCATATCGACCTGCTGCGCGAAGTGCTCCGCCACGTCAAACAGCAACACCCCTTCGAGATTATTGCCATGGTGGTGATGCCGGATCATCTCCATGCCATATGGCAACTACCGCCGGGTGACAGTAACTATCCCATGCGCTGGTCTCTAATCAAGGCCGGCTTATCACGAAGTCTCGCCAAAACAGAGCGGATACGGGAGAGCCGACTCAGAAAACGGGAACGCGGTATCAGGCAACGCCGTTATTGGGAGCATCTGATCCGGGATGACAAGGATCTGCAAGCCCATGTCGATTACATCCATTTCAATCCGGTCAAACATGGTTATTGTGCCAAACCTGTCGATTGGCCTTAGGAAGGTGCGAACAAGTGGATCGCACCTTCACCACGAACTCTTTGTCCGCATTTGAAATGCCCATCACTCCAAAAACCTGACTTTTTGCTGCAAGTATTCGGCTATTAAGCGCCATTTAGCCTCATTTTCGAGGCTTATCTCGATTTTTGGGCACAGCTATCCCATGCCCGTATCATCTGGTCCACGCGAAACAGATTCGCCAGCGTAAACAACATCGCCAGTTGGTTGTCGTTCTTACGCAGCCCCTTGAACCGCGCCTTCACAAAGCCAAACTGACGTTTGATGATCCGAAACGGGTGCTCCACTTTGGCGCGGATGCTGGATTTGAGCCTCTCAAAGGCAATCACAGCCTTGTTTTTGTGCGGATGTTTTTTGAGCTCCTTGAGCCTGCCAGGTCGCATCGCAATCGCCCATTGTGCCTTTACATCTGCCAGCTCTTCACGGTTTTCTGCACCCTGATATCCTGCGTCAGCGAACACAAATGCCTCCTCGCCATGGAGCAGATTTCCCACTTGATTGAGGTCGTGCTCATTGGCTGCCGTGGTCTCCAGACTGTGCGTCAGGCCACTCTTGGCATCGACACCGATATGAGCCTTCATGCCGAAGTACCATTGATTGCCTTTCTTGGTCTGGTGCATCTCGCCGTCACGCTCGCCACGCTTGTTCTTGGTCGAGCAAGGGGCCTCAATGAGAGTGGCATCGACCAACGTGCCTTGCTTCATCATGATGCCGGCGTCAGAAAGCCATTGGTTGACGGTGTCGAAGAGCTGCCGAGCCAGCCGGTGCTGCTCCAGCAGATGGCGGAAGTTCATGATGGTGGTACGGTCGGGGATGGCCTGGTCCAGTGAGAGCTTGGCAAACAGACGCATCGAAGCAATCTCATAGAGCGCATCCTCCATGGCGCCGTCGCTAAGGCTATACCACTGTTGCATGCAGTGAATACGCAGCATGGTATCGAGTGGGTAGGGACGACGGCCATTACCTGCCTTGGGATAGACGGGCTCGATGACCGCCAGCATCATTGCCCATGGGAGCAACGCCTCCATACGAGCTAGGAATAACTCCTTACGGGTTTTGCGGCGTTTGCCATTGAACTCGCTATCCGCGAAGGTGAGCTGATGATTCATGCTGAACCTTATCCCTGATGCCAAGTGGGGCTCATGATCTCACATCAGGGACTTGTTCGCACCTTCCCTAAGCGGCTTAGCCCACCAAAAACGCTCTTAACCGGGCAAACTCCGCAGGCAAATTAACGGAGAGCAGCGGCAGTTCGGCGTGCTTGGCCAGCGGGCCGGGCAGCGGTACATCGAGATTGAGGATCTCGTCTACCGACTCCTTGAACTTGGCGGGATGGGCGGTGCAGAGGAACACCCCCACTTCGTCCTCGGCCAGCTGTTCCTCCAGCAGATCCCAGGCAATGGCGCCGTGGGGTTCGCAGAGGTAATCCAGCTGATGCAGGCGTTTGAGCGCGTCGCGGGTCTGGGCATCGTCACGCATACCGGAGCCTAAGGTCTCCAGTGCCCAACCCTTGCGACGGCAGAGCTCTTCTACCCGCGGCCAGTTGTTGGGGCGGCTGACATCCATGGCATTCGACAGGGTGGCCACTGTCTGGTGCGGCTCCCACTGACCGGTTTTCAGGTAGCGCGGCACGGTATCGTTGGCGTTGGTGGCGGCGATAAAGCGCTTCACCGGCAGCCCCAGCGCCTTGGCAATCAAGCCTGCGGTGAGGTTGCCAAAGTTGCCGGACGGCACGCTGATGACCGCTTTGGCGCGGGAGGCTTTCGGCAGCTGGGCTACCGCTTCGAAGTAGTAGCAAACCTGCGCCAGCAGACGGCTGATATTGATGGAGTTGGCGGAGTTGAGGCCAATGGCCTTTTTCAGCGCTTCGTCGTCAAAGGCCTGTTTTACCAGCGCCTGACAGGCATCGAAGTCGCCGTCGATGGCGATGGTGCGGATATTGCCGCCGAGGGTGCAGAAGAGCTTCTCCTGCAAGGGGCTGATCTTGCCCTTGGGATAGAGGATCACCACCTCGATCCCCTCCAGCCCGTAGAAGGCGTGGGCCACGGCGGCGCCGGTATCGCCCGAGGTGGCGGTGAGGATGGTGATCTTGTCATTCTTTTCGGCAGACACGGTTCTAAAGGCTGCGAGGCACTGGGCCATAAAGCGGCCGCCGAAATCCTTGAACGCCAGGGTCGGGCCGTGGAACAGTTCGAGGGCATATATCTTGCGATCGGAGCCGTCTTTGAGTTTCACCAGCGGCGCCGGGAAGGTGAAGGCGGCGTTGATAAGCTCGCTCACCTTGGCGGCGGGTACTTCATCCCCCAGCAGGTGGCTCAGGATGCGGGCAGAGCGTTCGGCCAGCGGCAGATCGAGCAGGGCATCCACATCGGCGAGCGGTTCGAGTTGTTCGGGGAAGAAGAGCCCCTGTTCGCGACCCAAGCCCTGACGCACCGCCTGCGCGAAGCTCACCTGTTCGCTGTTGTCCTTGATGTTGTAGAGATTCATAGCTCGCTTCCTGTTACCCGTGCCCCGGCCATGTCCAGTTTGCAGACCCGGGCAAATCCATCTTCGTTCTGCACGAAATGTGCTTCCATCCAATCCTTCATCCGCTCGGCCTGCGCCAGCTCCTTCATCACCACAAACACGGTGGGGCCGGAGCCGGAGATGCCGGTGGCGAGCGCCCCGTTCTGGGCCGCCTGCGCCCGCACCTCGGCAAAGCCTTCGATCAGCGCCGCGCGGTAGGGTTCGGCAATCACATCTTTCAATACGCTCGCCGCCAGCGGCTCCTGCCCGGTGTAGCTGGCGTGAACAAAGGCAGCCAGGCGGCGGCCATAGGTGAGGCAATCCTGACGGCGATATTGGGCCGGCAGGATGGCGCGGGCCGCGGCGGTGGAGACCACAGTGCCCGGGTAGCAGACCACCCAGTACCACTCGTCAAACACCGGAATGCCCTGGCTGATAACGCCCGCCTCCTCCACCACCAGCTGCATGCCACCCAGATAACAGGGGGCCACGTTGTCGTAGTGAACGGAGCCGGAGATCTTGCCTTCCATCTCCCCCATCAGCAGCAGCAGGGCGTGCTCGTCGAGGGGCGCGCCGTGAAAGGCGTTGAGCCCCTCCAGCGCCGCCACCACGCTACAGGCGCTGGAACCCAGACCCGAGCCGACCGGCAGGTTCTTCTCCAGCACCATTTCGAGGGGCTTGAGGCCAAGGCCGCGCTTCTCCAGCGCCTCGCCATAGGCGACCCAGCAGTCATGGAGGATATTCTTTTTCGGATCGTCCGGCAGCTTGTGGGCGTAGCGGCCCACGGCGGAGAGGGCGAACGGCACGTCAGCCGCTTTTACCTGCACCCGATCGCCGAGCAGAGAGCCATCCACGGGGGCGAGCGCCGCCCCCAGTACATCAAATCCCACGCTCAGGTTGGCGCTGGAGGCGGGGGCATAGGCAACCACACTTCTGTCATTACCCATGGCGCCTTCCGTCATATAAGAGGGGTACATGTCTGAACTCATGCTTATAGCTCCTGCTTCCAGTTCTGGGTGCGCAGCACGTCGGCAAAGACACCCGCCGCAGTCACTTCGGTACCGGCGCCGTAGCCGCGCAGCACCAGCGGGATCGGCTGGTAGTAGGTGGAGAAGAAGGCGAGCGCGTTCTCCCCGTCTTTGACCTTGAACAGCGGCTCGTCGGCCCCGACCGCCTTGATAGCGACCTTGCACTTGCCACCGTCAATGGAGCCCACATAGCGCAGCACCTTGCCTTCACGCTGGGCGGCGGCGAACTGGTCGCGGAACCAGCCGTCAGCTTCCGGCAGACGGGCCATAAAGGCTTCCACATCGCCGCTCACATCAAAGCCGGGCGGCAGCGCCTGCTCCACTTCCACATCGGAGAGCTCCAGCGCCATGCCCGCCTCGCGAGCCAAAATGAGCAGCTTGCGCGCCACATCCATGCCGTTGAGATCGTCGCGGGGATCCGGCTCAGTAAAGCCGTTGCTGCGAGCGATTTGGGTCGCCTCCGAGAACGCCATCCCCTCATCCAGCTTGCCGAAGATAAAGGAGAGTGAACCGGACAGAATGCCATCGAAGGCACGCAGCTTGTCACCGGCCTTGATAAGGTTCTGCAGGTTCTCGATAACCGGCAGGCCAGCACCCACGTTGGTCTCGTACAGGAACTTGCGGCGAGTCTGGCGGGCAGTGCGGCGCAGCGCCTTGTAGTAATCGAGCGAGCCGGTGTTGGCCTTCTTGTTCGGAGTGACCACATGGAAACCGGCGGCGAGGAAGTCGGCATACTGGACGGCCACCGCCTCGGAGGAGGTGCAGTCGACGATCACCGGGTTGATGATGTGGCTATCTTCCACCAGCTTTTTCACCCCTTCCAGCGAGAAGCTGTCGCGGGCTTCCACCAGCTGTTCGCGCCAGTTGGCGAGGTTGAGGCCATCCTTGTTGACCGCCATCTGGCGGCTGTTGGCGATGCCGACCACGCGAAGGCCAGTGCCCTGCTCGGCCAGTACCGGTTGCTGGCGGGCAATCTGATCCACCAGCGCGGCACCGACGCCACCGACCCCGACCACAAACAGATCGATAAACTGCTGGCTGCCAAAGAAGTTCTGGTGGCACGCCTTGATGGCTTCCGCCACCTTGCGATCCCGCACCACCGCCGAGATGGAGCGCTCGCTGGAGCCCTGCGCGATGGCGACGATGTTGATGGAGGCTTGCGCCAGCGAGGTGAAGAAGCGGGCTGCCATCCCCTTGCTGGTGCGCATGCCGTCACCGATCAGGGAGATGATCGCCAGATCGCTGATGATATCCAGCGGCTCCAGCAGCTGGTTTTTGAATTCCAGCTCGAACTCGCGCTCCAGCACCTTGCGGGTCTTCTCGCTGTCGTAGCTGTGGATACAGAAGCTGACGCTGTACTCGGAAGAGGACTGGGTGATCAGCACGATACTGACCCCGGCGCGGGAGACGGCTGAGAAGATGCGACCGGCCATGCCGACCATCCCCTTCATGCCGGGGCCGGAGACGTTGAACATGCACATGCCGGAAAGATCCGAGATGGCCTTCACTTTCAGGTCATCGTCGCCGCTCTCGGGGCCGATCAGGGTGCCCGGCCCTTGCGGGTTGAAGCTGTTCTTGATGAGGCAGGGAATGTGGAACTGGGCCACCGGCGCGATGGTTTTCGGGTGCAGCACCTTGGCACCGAAGTAGGAGAGCTCCATCGCTTCCTTGTAGGAGAGAGTTTTCAGCAGGTAGGCATCCGGCACCAGACGGGGGTCGCAGCTGTAGCAGCCTTCGACGTCAGTCCAGATCTCGCAGCACTCGGCATCGACGCAGGCAGCCAACACGGCGGCGGAGTAGTCGGAGCCGTTACGACCCAGCAGCACGGTCTCGCCCTTGTCGCTGCCACCGGTAAAGCCCGGCATCAAGTAGAGGCAATCGCTACGCAGCCCCTTGGCGGCAAAGCGCAGGCGGGAGGCTTCGATATCGACGTGGGCTTCCAGATAGCCGCCATCGGTCACCAGCAGCTCTTCCGGCACGATGAGACCCAGCTCGAGGCCACGCACCCGCAGCAGTTCGTGCATAAAGGCGATGGAGAGGTTCTCGCCACGGCTCAGGATGCGCGCCTGCACGTTGTCCGGGCAGAGGCCCAGCAGACGGATGCCCTGCATCAGCCGCTCCACCTGATCCAGCTCAGCGGTGAGGCGGGCCAGCAGCGCCTTGTCATCGAGCGCCGGATAGGCCGCCTTCAACCCGGCCAGCAGGCGGGAGAAGATGCCGTTGACTTCAAACAGGGTGGAACTGGCATCCATGCCGCGACTGGTCTGCTCCACCAGCGCCACCAGATGATTGGTCACCTTGGCAGGTGCAGAGAGCACCAGGGCTACCTGAGATTGGCCGTGGGTGTTGACCGCGATATCGGCCACCCGTAAAAAACGTTCTGCATCGGCCAGTGAAGACCCGCCAAATTTCAACACTCTCATCGCTTTCTCTCCCTGTAAATCTATGAAATTCAATCTAAAAACCAATCCAACAAAAAGGCCCGTACTGGGTGGGTACGGGCCTTTTTTGATTTCTGTGCTTGTTCGTCAGCGCATCAACCGGCCCCAGTGCCACCTGTGGTGGTACCGGTAATAATGGTGGTGGTGATGACGTTGGTGAATAACTGCATGACGAACACTCGTTGACGAAGCTGGCTTTTAGCAATACCGCGGCGGGCGATGGGCTGTCAACTTAAACCTCTTTGCCAAGTTTGCGCGCAAGGTCTTTGCAGAGCAGGTGGAGCATGTTCAAATCCCGCTGCGGCAGCATGGGCACCCGGTCCATCACCCACTGATGCAGTTTTTCATCCTGCGAAACTCCGAGTTCACCAAGCAATTCTGCTGTTTTGCTTTTCAGCACCCGAACCTGCCCGGCGTTATCAAAATTTTCTGCTACCGCAGCGCCGCCGTCGGCGTTCAGCTCATCCATCAGCTGACTCATCTCGTAGGCGTAGAGCATGATCGCCTGCCCCAGATTGAGAGACGGGTAGCTCACCTTGAGGGGCAGATAGCTGATGAGATCGACCTCGGCCAGCTGCTCGTTGGAGAGCCCCGACTCCTCGCAGCCAAAGACGATGGCCACCTTGTTGAGTGAAGGCTTGCTGCGGATCTGCTCGCGGATCTCCCCCGGCGTGAGGTAGTGCTGGTAGCGACCGCGCTCACGGGCAGTGGTGGCAATCACCAGATCCATGTCCGCCAGTGCCTCGGGCAGGGTGTCGAACGCCTCGGCCTGAGTCAGGATCTCCTGGGCACCGTGAGCCACCCAGCTCGCCTCCTCCTCTTCGTGTACCCGGCTCGCCACCAGTCGCATGGCATCGAATCCCATGGTTTTCATGGCGCGGGCAGCCGCCCCCACGTTCGCAGGTCGGGCAGGTGCCACCAGGACAAAATAGAGCTTCATCGGGTTTCCTCACAGGCCGGACGGCCTCTCAAACAGACAGCAAACAGTCGCTAAACCATCACCAAAACAGGGGCGCAATCTACCGTTTATCCCCGAAAATTGCCACTTGAACAGACGTTTGAATGTTGCGATAGTGGCCTGACGTCTGAACAAATTACACCCAATCCTTCGCGCTATCGGCCCGACAGATCACAAGGAAGAGAGAGATGCAGCAGCCATTGGAACAGGCCGTCGCCGAGACTATCCTGCAACGCTTCGAGTCGTTTTACAGCCGGTTTCTCGAGATAACCCAGGGCAGCAAGAGCCGCTTCGAGAACAGTGACTGGCTGGGGGTGCAGCTCGCCGGGCGCGAGCGAATTCGCCTCTATGACCACCATGTGGGGGCCACCGCCAGCTCCATCCGCCAGATGATGGGGGAGCACCACGCCACCCAGGAGCTGCTCAAGCGGGTCAAAAGCGCCTTCAGCGACCTGCTACCCCGTTGTGACAACTTCGAGGTGGCGGAGTCCTTCTTCAACTCCGTCTATCGCCGGATCTTTCGTCATCGCAATATCCGCGACGAGAACCTCTACATCCACCCCTTTGTCAGCCGTGGCGAAAAACCGGACCTGAGCGCCCTGCTGCGGATCTATCGCACCGATCTCGCCCACTTGCCGCAGACCTTGAGCCAGCTTTTGGGGGATTACAGCTTCACCCTCCCCTACGAGGACAAGCAGCGGGATATTGTCGACATCCACCGCCATCTTGCCGAGAACGGCCCGCAAATCCTCCATGATGAGCCCTTTGCCATCGAGCTGCTCAAAGAGGTGTTCTACCGCAACAAGGGGGCCTATCTGGTAGGGCTGATCCGGGTAAAAGATCAGGTCTTCCCCTTTATCCTGCCCCTGCTCAGCACCGGCCACAGCATCTATGTGGACACGGTGATCTTCGAGCCGGATCTCGCCTCCATCGTGTTTGGCTTCGCCCGCGCCTACTTTATGGTCTATGCCCGCGAACCGGCGCTGTTTGTCGCCTTCCTGCGCCAGATCATGCCCCACAAGCCCGATTACGAGATCTACAACGCCATCGGCTGCCAGAAGCACGGCAAGACCGAGCTCTATCGCCACTACCGCCATCATCTGGCCCAGAGTCGGGATCAGTTCATCATCGCCCCCGGCATCAAGGGGATGGTGATGAGCGTGTTCACCCTCCCCTCCTACGATGTGGTGTTCAAGGTGATAAAAGACGAGTTCACTCCCCCGAAGGATGTGAGCCACGAGCAGGTGAAGGCAAAATACCGGCTGGTTAAACAGCACGATCGGGTGGGTCGGATGGCCGATACCCAGGAGTTCACCAACTTCGAGTTTCCGCTGGACCGCATCTCGCCGGAGCTCCTTGCCGAGCTCAAGACGGTGGCACCTTCTGCGCTCACCATCAGCGACGACAAGCTGGTGATCAAGCACCTCTATACCGAACGCAAGATGATCCCCCTCAACCTCTATCTGGACAAGGCGGACGAGCAGCAGACCCGCCTCGCGCTGGAGGAGTACGGCAACGCCATCAAGCAGCTGGCGGCGGCCAACATCTTCCCGGGGGACATGCTGTTCAAGAACTTTGGCGTCACCCGTCACGGCCGGGTGGTCTTCTACGACTACGACGAGATCTGCTACATGACGGAGTGCAACTTCCGCCAGATCCCGCCGCCTCGCTACCCCGAGGATGAGTGGAGCGCCGAACCCTGGTATTCGGTGGCCCCCAACGACATCTTCCCCGAGGAGTTCGCCACCTTCCTGCTGCAAAAGCCGCAGGTGCGGGAGATCATGCTGCAACTGCACAAGGAGATGTTCGACGCCAACTACTGGAAGATGCTGCAGAGCAACATCAAGGTGGGGGTGTTCGAGGATGTCTATCCCTACCGGCGCAAGAAGCGCTTCAAGTACCAGCGCGGCGGCTGATCCCGCAGCGCCCGCGCACATCGCAGCAACGAAAACGGGGTGGCCAAAGCCACCCCGTTTTGCTATCCGCTTTGCGCCTTAACTGCCGCGACGGCGGATCACCCCCTCCTGCATGGTGCTCGCCACCAGCACGCCGTCACGGGTAAAGAACTGACCGCGCACCAGACCGCGACCGCTGCTGGCGCTCGGGCTGTCTACCACGTAGAGCAGCCAGTCGTCGAAGCGGAAATCCCGGTGGAACCACATGGAGTGATCGATGGTGGCCACCTGCATATCCGGCTCCCAGTACGACACCCCGTGGGGCTGCAGCGAGGTGAGCAGGAAGTTGAAGTCGGAGGCGTAGGCCAGCAGGTATTTGTGCACCCGCAGATCGTCCGGCATCTGGCCATTGGCCTTGAACCAGACGTGACGCACCGGATCCTGCACCGTCGGCCGAATAGGGTCGACCAGGGTCACCGGGCGCATCTCGATGGGTTGCTCGCAGAGGATCTTGTCGCGCAGAGAGGCCGGGATCAGGTTCTCGTAGGGGCGCACCAGCTCCAGCTCGCTCTTGAGCTCCTCCGGCGGGGTGATGCCGGTGGGCATCTGCGCCTGATGCTCGAAGCCGTCGGCCGGCACCTGAAACGAGGCGTTGAGATAGAAGATGGGCTTGCCGCCCTGAATCGCCTTGACCCGGCGGGTGGAGACGGTCTGGCCGTCACGGATATTCTCCACGTCATAGACGATGGGACGGGTCACATCCCCCGGACGCAGGAAGTAGGAGTGAAAACTGTGAACCTGACGGCCGGTCTCGACCGTCTGCTTGGCGGCTGACAAGGCCTGCCCCATTACCTGTCCGCCAAACACGGCCCGCAGACCGAGATCCTGGCTCTGGCCCCGAAACAGGCCCTCCTCGATTTTTTCCAGCGCCAGCAACGCCAGCAGCTCATCAAGTACCTTGCTCATCGTTCACTCCTCTATCAGAACCGCACAGGCTAACAAGCTCACCGGAGCAGAGCAACCGCCACAACCCCTTCCGCCCGCCAAAGGGAACGCCAAGGGCCATACACCGCGACCAACAGCATTTATCGAGTCTGTTTTTTCCCTGCCGAAACCGCTACGCTGTCAGCAATCGATAGAGGTGAGGTCACCCGCCATGCACATCCGTTATCCGGTCACGCCCTCTGCCACTTATCGCCTCCGCTCGTCCCTTCGCTTTCTTGCCACCCTGTTTGCTCTCTCGCTGCTCCCGGCCGCCACGGTGCAGAGCGCGGTGATTATCACCGGCGAATTGCCCCCCTACTCTTCGGCGACGCTGGCCAATGGCGGCGAGCTGGCGAGCAAGGTGCTCACCACTCTCAAAGCGGCGGGCCACCCGGATCTGCGGGTCTCCTACCAACCCTGGCCGAGAGGACTTAAAAACATCGAACTGGGCAACGCCATCGCAGCCTTCCCCTTTACCTGGACCAACGAGCGCAGCAACACCCTGCTGTTCAGTACCCCCATCGCATTCGATATCCAGTCCTGGTACACCACGCCCGACAAGAAGGGGCTGGAATCCCCGCCCTGGCAGCAGAAAACCGCCTGCGTGCCCAAGGGGTGGTTCTCCGATGCTATCGAGCGGGTGACCATCGAGCAGAAGCTGATCGTCAGAACCACCAACCGCCTCAACCAGTGTGTCGAACTGCTGAAAAAGGGCAAAGTCGATCTGGTGCCCATCAACGACACCTCGAAAAAGAACCTCTCGGAGGAGGACAACGCCGCCCTCTACCGCCTCTCGTTGTTTCGCCAGAACGTCACCTTCTATCTGGTCACCGCCCGCAATGAAGAGGGAGAGATGTTTATACGTGACTTCAACAAAGAGTGGATGACACCGGCCAACTGAGGAGTGTGAGAGCAATCATTACCACATGACCAGAGCCAGCCTGCAGCTGGAGGTCACCCGCTAGAGATGAAAAAGGCCCGCACCAGTTGGTGCGGGCCTTTGCTTGGCCGACTGTGCGCTATTTGACGGCGCGCAGTTCGCAACGGGTTGTCGGCTTACTTGCTACCGGTACCTGAGTTGCGGGTAGAGGCTTGCGGCTTGCGACGGGCGGTGGTGGCGCGAGCGCGCGGCTCTTTGCCCTGCATCTCTTTGTGACGCTGTACGGCGCGACGGATCTGGGCGGCCTGCTTGTGACGGCTGGTTTTGCCATCCTGCTGCAGATCGACCTTGGATTCGGTCTCCGGCGGCAGGTTGACCAGACCGCGCAGGTAGTTTACTTCCGGCAGTTTCAGCTCTTGCCAGCCGCCGCGCGGGATGCCGCGGTCCAGCTTGACGTCGCCGTAGCGGATCCGCATCAGGCGGCTCACCTGCACTTCCTGGGATTCCCACAGGCGGCGCACTTCACGGTTGCGTCCTTCGGTCAGGGTAACGTTGAACCACTGGTTCAGACCCTCACCGCCAGCCGGTTTGATCTTGTTGAACTTGGCGGTGCCATCTTCCAGCTGCACGCCCTTGCGCAGACGCTGCAGCATGGCTTCGGTGATTTCGCCAAAGACACGTACCGCGTATTCCCGCTCCACTTCGTGACTCGGGTGCATCAGACGGTTGGCCAGCTCACCATCGGTGGTGAACAGCAGCAGACCGGAGGTGTTGACGTCGAGGCGGCCGACCGCAATCCAGCGGGCACCTTCCATCTTGGGCAGACGATCAAACACGGTGGGACGACCTTCCGGATCGTGACGGGTACACATCTCCCCTTCCGGCTTGTGGTAAGCCAATACGCGGCAGATCACTTCCTCTGCGGCACGGGTCTTGACCTGGTGACCATCCACCCGGATCACGGCGTTCACTTCGACGCGATCCCCCAGTGTGGCGACCTTGCCATCCACACTGACCCGACCTGCGGTGATCAGGGCCTCCATCTCACGACGGGAGCCGTGACCCGCGCGGGCCAACACTTTTTGCAGTTTTTCACTCATCGGGGTTACCTGATTGTTGATCGCTGCCCACTGGTAAAAGGGGCAACGGGGTTAACTGTAACAAACGCCGGTTGGAGCTCTCGTCACAGTTGAAAAATGTATATCTCGGTGACATCGGCACGCTTGGGCGCCATTCACCGGGCATCGTTCTCCCCGTCCACCGCAGAGGGCAACAGGGGTTGCAGCTCCGGATCCAGCTCGGGGAGCTGCTCCAGACTCTGCAGATTAAAGTAATCCAGAAACTCTCTGGTGGTGGCGAGCAGCTCGGGGCGACCCGCCACCTCTTTGTGGCCTATGCTGCGCACCCAGCCACGCTCTTTCAGGGTATTCACTATCTGGCTCGACACCGCCACCCCGCGGATCGCTTCGATCTCGGCCCGGGTGATGGGTTGGCGATAGGCGATCAGGGTCAGCGTCTCCATCACGGCGCGGGAATAGCGCGGAGCACGCTCGCTCCAGAGCCGCGAGAGCTCCTCGGCATACTCCTGACGCGCCTGAAAGCGCCAGCCGGAGGCGACCTCTTTGAGCTCGACGCCCCGCGAGCTGTAATCTTGCCTGATCTCGGCCAACAGCAGCTGAACATAGCGACTGGTCACCGGATAATCCGCCAGCACGCTGCTTTTCAGTTCGCTGACATTGAGCGGGCGACCGGCCACAAACAATGCCGCTTCGATCAGGGTCTTGAGTCGTTCAGTGGGCAGCGCCACGGTTGCCCTCCTCGCTCTGCTCGGCCAATGCAAAATGGATAGGACCGAGTGGTTCTGCCTGCAGGATCCAGATCAGTTGCTCCTTGCACAGCTCCAGCAGGGCCAGAAACGTCACCAGAACCCCCATGCGCCCCTCTTCGGCGCGCAGCACCTGCTCAAGGCGCAGGGTCTGCCCCAGCGTGAGCATGGCGAGGATCTCCGCCATGCGCACCCGGGTCGGGATCTGCTCGCGGCGGATCTGGTGATGTTCGAAATGAGTCGCGCGTTTTACCACACTTTGCATGTAAAGGGCGAGTTCAACCAGCGAAACATCGGGCGCCAGTGGCTTGAGGGCGCCAAAATCGGGGGGCAAGGCAGCGGCGATATAAATCTCCCGCTCCACCCGTGGCAGCTCATTGACCCTCTCCGCCCCTACCTTGTAGCGCTCGTACTCCTGCAGGCGGCGAATAAGCGTCACCCGCGGGTCTTCTCCCTCCTCTTCATCCTCCAGCTCCGGCGCCTTGGGCAGCAGCAGGCGGGATTTGATCTCCGCCAGCCAGGCCGCCATCAGCAGATATTCGGCCGCCAGCTCAAGGTTGAGCCCCTGCATCAGCTCCACGTACTCCATGTACTGGGCGGTGATCTGCAGGATCGGCAGGTTGAGAATATCGAGCTGCTGGCGCCGGATAAGGTAGAGCAGCAGATCGAGCGGCCCCTCGAAGGTATCGAGGAACACCTCCAGCGCATCGGGCGGGATGAACAGGTCCTGGGGCAGCTCGTGATAGGGCTGCCCCAGGACTTTCGCGATGGGTAGTGCGGCGCCAGTTCCCGTCTCGGCGGAGGGGACTGTCACCGGTTCAGCGACATCACTCAAACGGAGTCGGATCCCCGGCGCCGCGACGACGCAATACCGGCTCGTCGTCAGAGAAATCGACCACTGTGGTGGGCTGCTCGCCCAGATAACCGCCGTTGACCACCAGATCGATCTGCTTGTCCAGCTTGTCGAAGATCTCTTCCGGGTCAAACTCGGCCATTTCAGAGTCCGGCAGGATCAGTGTGGTGGAGAGCAGCGGCTCGCCGAGTGCTTCCAGCAGTGCCTGGGCAATCTTGTTGTCCGGCACCCGGATGCCGATGCTCTTTTTCTTCTCGTTCATCAGGCGGCGCGGCACCTCTTTGGTCGCCTTGAAGATGAAGGTGTAGGCGCCCGGGGTGTTGTTCTTGATCAGGCGAAATGCGCTGTTGTCGACCTTGGCGTAGGTGGAGATCTCGGAGAGATCGCGGCACACCAGGGTGAAGTCGTGGTTGGCGTCGAGGCGACGGATGCGACAGATGCGCTCCAGCGCGCCCTTGTCACCCATCTGGCAACCCAGCGCATAACCGGAGTCGGTCGGATAGACGATCACACCGCCGTTCTGGATGATCTGTACCGCCTGACCGATCAGACGGGCCTGGGGGTTTTCAGGATGTACGTAAAAATGCTGACTCATAGCTTGTTCTCGCAATGGGGGCAGCAATACCTGCCCGCTCGTATGGTCACGGGTCAAAGACCCATGACACTACCTTAACCTGTTTGTGGCCGCTTCGCTGGCGCCGTTACCGGCTTGCCAGCAGCTCAGCATGCTGCTCGGTGGTGAGCCCGAAGTGACCGGGATAGGCCAGCCAGACGGGCATTCCCTCTTTGGGCAGCCAGAGGTGGCGGCCCAGCTCGGTCCAGTTGGAGGGGAAGTGAAAATCCGATCCCACCGAGATATAGAGGTCGTGCTCCTTGGCCCACTGGCCCAGATTGGCCCGCTCCTGCGGGCTCTGCTGGGGCAGCGAGACCTCCATGGCATCGCCACCGGCCGCCTTGAAGGCCACCAGCAGCCGCTTGATCCATTTGGCGGTGAGATCGTAACGGCTGGGGTGGGCCAGCACCGCCAGCCCACCAGCGGCGTGAATGGCGGTGATGGCTTCACTCATCTCGGGCCACTCGGCCGG
Source organism: Aeromonas sp. R4-1 (assembly GCF_040908325.1). NCBI lineage: Bacteria > Pseudomonadati > Pseudomonadota > Gammaproteobacteria > Aeromonadales > Aeromonadaceae > Aeromonas > Aeromonas sp. R4-1. The sequence goes on along the minus strand of NZ_JBFODM010000033.1, from coordinate 8,203 downwards.
GGCATAGCCTTTATTGCCGCGGCTCAGGTACTTTTTGAATACCTTCTGCATGTTGTCGGCCACACCGCGCGCCACCAGCACCCGGGCAAAGTGGGCGCGGGTCACGGCGGCGTCACCGGCTAGCTGTTTGGCCTCTTCATAGGTGCCGGGGATGAGGCACTTCTCCAGACGACGCCCGATTTCCAGCGCGCGCGCCTCGCGACGGGCCAGCTGACCGGCCAGAAAATCCAACAGCTGCGGATTTTTTTCATCCACCCCCAGCGCCACGATATGGATCTCGTGGTGCTCCCAGCCGGTGGAGATCTCGACCCCGCTCACCAATCGCAGCGGCAGTTGCTCAGCTTCGATAGTGCGGCGCACCTCATCAAGCCCGGCGAGGGTGTCGTGGTCAGTAACTGCTAACACCTCGACCTGTTTTTCGGCAGCGCGGCGCACCAGTTCGGCGGGGCTCAGCACCCCGTCGGAGGCAGTGGTATGGCAGTGAAGGTCGAATCTCATCAGGTTATTCCGCTCTCGTGGTCAGGTCACCATTCATGGCAAATCGGTGAAAGAAGGCTAAAAAGCGACTTGACTTGGCCGCGGCTTTATCGTTTTCTGTAGGCACTTCATTGCAAACATCTTTTTACAGGACTTTATCATGCAAACGACTTCCATCCTGACCATCTGGTGGTGGCACACTCCCTGACATGCGGGCGTGTGGTCGTTGCTGTACCTGTAATCTGACAGCAAATTAAGAACCCAAAGAAAAAGCCCGCTGACCCCAGCGGGCTTTTTTATTATCCGGCAAATGGACCTGTGATGAAACCGAGAATTCAGACAAGCAAGCTGACCTGGCGATGGCGCCCCTGAACCAGCCACCCCGGACCAATTAAATTTTCAAGGAATTCAATGTCATGAACATCGGTAAACAGCATCACACGCAAGGGAACGCACTATGACAGCCACACATCGCCTTCCTCTGGGTGAATTCGATACCCTCAAACTCAACGCCCCCTATGTGGCCGACCCGCTGGCGCTCTATACCCGCCTCTGTCAGGGCCGCCCCAACAACCTGCTGCTGGAATCGGTCGAGATCGACTCCAAGGCGGGTAAACAGAGCCTGCTGCTGGTCGATGCCTGCCTGCGCATCGAGTGCCGTGGCCGCACCGTGCGGGTTCGCAGCCTGAACGACAATGGTGCCCAGTTGCAGAGCTTGCTGGCCGAGCGGCTGCCTGCGGTGGTGGCTCGTTCGCTGGTAGATGGCGAGCTGCAGCTCGACTTCCCGGCCTCCGATCGGGAGCTGGACGAAGATTCCCGCCTCAAGGGGAGCAGCGTGCTGGACGTGCTGCGCACCCTGCAGCGAGAGCTCGATTGCCAGCTCGGCAAAGAGGCACTGTTTATGGCGGGCAGCTTTGCTTACGACCTCATCGCCTCATTTGAAGATCTGCCCGAGGTGCCACAGGGGAGCAACGACTGCCCCGACTACTGCTTCTATGTGGCCGAAACCCTGATCACCATCGACCATATCGAACGCACCACTCAACTGCTCGCCTGCATCTTTGGCGGCGACAGCGACGAAAGCCAGGTGGAAGACAGATACACCCGCCTGACCGAACGGCTCACCGACTTCAAACAGATTTGCCAGCAACCCCTCTGCGCCGAGCTGACCACCCAGCCCCTGACCGGTGGCATGAGCGTGGACAAGAGCGACAAACAGTTCTGCGCCGAGGTAGAGAAGCTCAAGGGCTTTATCCGCCGTGGTGACATCTTTCAGGTGGTGCCGTCCCGCTGCTTCTCCCTGTCCTGCCCAAGCCCCCTGGCCGCCTATCGCCGCCTCAAACAGACCAATCCCAGCCCCTACATGTTCTACGTGCAGGATGAGGGCTTCACCCTGTTTGGCGCCTCGCCGGAGAGCGCGGTGAAATTCTGCGCCGCCAGCCGCGATGTGGAGATGTACCCCATCGCTGGAACCCGCCGCCGCGGCTTCAACCCCGATGGCAGCATCAACCGCGATCTCGATGGCCGTATCGAGCTGGAACTGCGTCAGGATGAGAAAGAGGTGGCCGAACACCTGATGCTGGTGGATCTGGGGCGCAACGACATCGCCCGCATCTCGGAGCCCGGCACCCGTTACGTCAAGGAGTTGCTGAAAGTAGATCGCTACAGCCACGTGATGCATCTGGTCTCCAAGGTGGTCGGCACCTTGCGTTCCGACCTTGACGCCCTGCACGCCTATCAGGCCTGCATGAACATGGGCACCCTCACCGGCGCCCCCAAGATCCGCGCCAGCGAGCTTATTCGCATGGTGGAAGGCAAACGCCGCGGCAGCTACGGCGGCGCCGTCGGCTACATCAACGGCGCAGGCGAGATGGATACCTGCATCGTGATCCGCTCCGCCTTTGTCAAAGAGGGTGTAGCCCATGTGCAAGCCGGTGCCGGGGTGGTCTATGACTCCAAGCCGCAAGCCGAAGCGGATGAAACCCGCGCCAAGGCGGCCGCCGTACTGGCCGCCATCGCAGCCAGCCATGGTACCTCCCTGCAAGCCCTGAGCGCCCAGCAGGAGCAACATAAGGACGTGAGCCAATGAGTACCGGATCAACAGCCACTAACATCTTCCTGCTCGATAACTTCGACTCCTTTACCTACAACCTCGTCGACCAGTTCCGCTCCCTCGGCTATCCGGTGCGGATCTACCGCAACAGCCTGCCGGCCAGCCGCATCATGAGCGAGATTGCCGCCTGTGAAGGGGACGCCGTGCTGGTGCTCTCACCGGGGCCGGGCGCCCCCCACGAGGCGGGCTGCCTGATTGATCTGATCAAGCTGGCCCGCGGTCAGGTGCCCATCCTCGGCATCTGCCTCGGTCATCAGGCCCTGTGCGAAGCCTACGGTGGCACCGTCGGCGCAGCAGGCGAGATCGTCCACGGCAAGCGTTCGCTGATTGAGCACAACGGCCACGGCGCCTTCGCCGGTCTGCCGAGCCCGCTGCCGGTAGCCCGCTACCACTCGCTGGTCGCTACCTATGTACCGGAAGAGCTGACTGTGATTGCCCACTATCAGGGCATGCCCATGGCCATCGAGCAGCAGGATGAGCGGGTGCTGGGCTTCCAGTTCCATCCCGAATCCATCATGACCTCGGAAGGGGCCCGTCTGCTGACCCAGGCGCTCGCCCATATCACCCGTCCAGAAAGCAGTGTGCGGTAAGGAGACCAACATGCATCAACATCTCAACACCCTCTATCAGGGTCAGTCTCTGAGCCGTGAAAGTACCCGCGACGCCTTCGGCCAGGTGGTTCGTGGCGAAGTGGATCCCATCGTGCTCGCCAGTCTCTTGACCGCCCTCAAGATCAAGGGGGAGACCCCGGAGGAGATCGCCGGCGCCGCCGAGGCCCTCTTGGCAGAAGCGCGCGACTTCCCGCGTCCGGATTATGAGTTTTGCGACATCGTCGGCACCGGTGGCGATGGCCTCAACACCATCAACGTCTCCACCACTTCGGCGCTGGTCGCCGCCGCCTGCGGCCTGAAAGTGGCCAAGCACGGCAACCGCTCGGTCTCGAGCAAGTCTGGTTCAAGCGATCTGCTCGACAAAATGGGCATCAAGCTCGACATGAGCCCGGCGCAGGCGCGTCGCTGTCTGGATGAACTCGGCATCTGCTTCCTGTTTGCCCCCCAGTACCACGCCGGGGTGCGCCACGCCATGCCGGTGCGTCAGGCCCTCAAGACCCGCACCCTGTTCAACGTACTGGGGCCGCTCATCAACCCCGCTCGCCCCACCTATCAGCTGATGGGAGTCTATGCCCCCGAGCTGGTGCGCCCCATCGCAGAAACCCTGCTGGCACTGGGGCTGAAAACCGGTATGGTGGTTCACGGCGCCGGGCTGGATGAGATTGCCATTCACGGCCCGACCCAGGTGGCCCAGATCCGTGACGGCGAGATCCGCGAATTTCTGCTCACCCCGGCTGATTTTGGCCTCGAGACCTATCCGGTCAGCGCCATTCAGGGTGGTGAGCCTGAAGAGAACCGCGCCATCACCGCCGCCATTCTGGAAGGGCGTGGCACCCCGGCCCACAACGCCGCCATCGCCGCCAATGTGGCACCGCTGCTGCTGATGGCGGGCAAGGCGAAGGATCTCAAGAGCGCGGCAGCCGAGGTGCTGGCGGTGCTGGCGAGCGGCAAGGCAGCGGATCTGGCTGCTCGGCTGGCTACTCTGAGCCATCAGGAAGCGGGCCATCAGGAGGCATGATGTCAGCCACCACGTTGCACAACAGTCATTCAGAACGCCCACTGGGCAAGAGCCAGTTTCGCAAGGATAACGAGATGTCAGACCTTATTGCCCCCCATGCTTTTCTGAACATGGCCTCCATCAGCCAGACCATCCTCGGCAAGATCGTGGCGGCCAAGCAGGAGTGGATTGCCGCCCGCAAACTGGCCCAGCCGCTGGCGAGCTTCCAGAGTGCGCTGACCCCCAGCGATCGGGATTTCGTCGGGGCCCTCAAGGCGGGCTCCACCCGCTTTATTCTGGAGTGCAAGAAGGCCTCCCCCTCCAAGGGCTTGATCCGCGATGATTTCAGCCCGGAGGCGATCGCCGACATCTATGGCAAATACGCCACCGCCATCTCGGTGCTGACCGACGAGAAGTTCTTTCAGGGGGATTTTGCCTTTTTGCCACGGGTGCGCAGCCGCGTCAGCCAGCCGGTGCTCTGCAAGGATTTCATGATTGACCCCTATCAGGTCTATCTGGCCCGCCACTATCAGGCGGACGCCATCCTCTTGATGCTCTCGGTGCTCACCGACGAGGGCTATCGCGCCCTGTTCGCGGTGGCCAAAGAGCTGGGTCTTGGCGTGCTCACCGAGGTGAGCAACGAGGAGGAGCTGACCCGCGCCATCGCGCTGGGGGCGCCGGTGATTGGCATCAACAACCGGGATCTGCGCGACTTGAGCGTCGATCTCAACCGCACCAAACAGCTGGCCGCAGACATTCCAAGCGAGCGGGTAGTGATCAGCGAGTCCGGCATCAACCACCGCGCTCAGGTAGCGGATCTGCGCCACCACGCCAAGGGCTTTCTGGTGGGCTCATCCCTGATGGCCGAGCCGGATCTGGAAGCCGCAGTGCGCAAGCTGGTATTGGGCCAGAACAAGGTGTGCGGCCTGACCCGCGCCGAAGATGCCGCCGCCGCCCATCAGGCGGGTGCGGTATTTGGGGGTCTTATCTTTGTTTCCAAAAGTCCGCGCTATGTGGACATCCCCGCCGCCCGCGCCGTGATGGCAGGGGCGCCGCTCGCCTATGTCGGGGTATTTCGCAACGCCCAGCCCGCCACCATTGCCAAGACGGTGGATGCGCTGGGGCTCGCCGCAGTCCAGCTGCATGGGGATGAGGATGCCGCCTATATCGACACCCTGCGTCCGCTGCTGCCCGCGGGCTGCCAGATCTGGAAGGCCGTAGGCGTCTCTCTCGGCAAGGAAAGTGGCGAACCGCTGCCCGACCTCGACTACCCGGCCGATCGCCTGCTGCTCGATACCAAAGTCGGCAGCCAGAGCGGCGGCACCGGTCAGGCGTTCGACTGGGCCCTGCTGGCCCATCTCGATAAAGCCAAGCTGATACTGGCGGGGGGCCTTAATCCCGACAACGCCCTGCAGGCGGCACAAGTGGGCTGCCTCGGCCTTGATTTCAACTCCGGAGTGGAGAGTGCCCCGGGCCAGAAGGATGCGCACAAGATAGCAGCCGCCTTCGGCGCACTGCGCAACCTGTAACACAATCCTTTTTGATATTTCGATTTAGCTAATACAAGGAAGAAGCCATGACCCTGCTCAACCCGTTTTTTGGTGAATTTGGCGGCATGTATGTGCCCCAGATCCTCATCCCCGCCCTGCTCCAGCTGGAGAAGGCCTTCGTCGATGCCAAGGATGATCCGGCCTTTATCGCCGAGTTTCAGACCCTGCTGACCGAGTATGCCGGTCGCCCGACCCCGCTCACCCTGACCCGCAATCTGACCAAGGGCACCAAGACCCGCCTCTACCTCAAGCGTGAAGACCTTCTGCACGGCGGAGCCCACAAGACCAACCAGGTGCTGGGTCAGGCGCTGTTGGCCAAGCGGATGGGCAAGAGCGAGATCATCGCCGAGACCGGCGCCGGCCAGCATGGCGTCGCCACTGCGCTGGCCTGCGCCTTGCTCGGCCTCAAGTGCCGGGTCTATATGGGCGCCAAGGATTGCGAGCGTCAGAAGCCCAACGTCTTTCGCATGAAGCTGATGGGCGCCACCGTCATTCCGGTGCATTCGGGCTCCAGCACCCTGAAAGATGCCTGCAACGAGGCGCTGCGCGACTGGGCCGCCAACTATGAAACCGCCCATTACCTGCTCGGCACCGCCGCCGGTCCGCACCCCTTCCCCACCATCGTGCGGGAGTTCCAGAAGATGATCGGCGAAGAGGCCAAGGCCCAGTGCTTCGAGAAGGAAGAGCGACTGCCCGATGCGGTGATCGCCTGCGTCGGCGGCGGGTCGAATGCCATCGGCATGTTTGCCGACTTTATCGATGAGCCGTCGGTGCGCCTGATCGGCGTCGAGCCGGGTGGGCACGGTATCGAGAGTGGCGAGCACGGTGCGCCGCTCGGTCACGGTAGCAAGGGGGTCTTCTTTGGCATGCACTCCTACCTGATGCAGGACAATCAGGGCCAAATTCAGGAGTCCTACTCCGTCTCGGCGGGGCTGGATTTCCCCTCCGTCGGCCCGCAGCACGCCCATCTGGCCGCCATCGGCCGCGCCGAGTACCCCTCGGTGACCGACAAGGAGGCGCTGGACGCCTTCCAGGAGCTGGCCAAATCCGAAGGCATTATCCCGGCGCTGGAGTCCTCCCACGCGCTGGCCCACGCCCTCAAGATGGCCCGCAGTGAACCGGAAAAAGAGCAGGTGCTCATCGTCAACCTCTCCGGCCGTGGCGACAAAGATATCTTCACCGTCGCTGACATTTTCGAGAAAGAAGGAACCTTGTCATGAACCGTTACGCACAACTCTTCTCCCGTCTGGACGAGGCCAATCAGGGCGCCTTTGTGCCGTTCGTGATGCTGGGGGACCCCACTCCTGAACTCTCCTTGGCCATCGTCGATGCGCTGGTCGCAGGGGGCGCCGATGCCCTCGAGCTCGGCATTCCCTTCTCCGATCCGGTAGCGGACGGCCCCACCATTCAGGGCGCCGCTCTGCGCGCTTTTGCCAGCCACACCACCCCGGACGACTGCTTCGAGCTGCTTGGCCGCATCCGCGCCAAGTACCCGCAGCTGCCGATTGGCCTGCTGGTCTACGCCAACCTGGTCTATGTGCGCAAAATCGACGGTTTCTACGAGAAGTGCCAGCAGGCGGGCGTGGATTCGGTGCTGGTTGCCGACGTGCCGGTGCAGATGTGCGCCCCCTACAAGGCGGCCGCCGACAAGTTTGGCATCGACAGCATCTTTATCGCCCCGCCCAATGGCGACGCCGAGACCCTGAAACAGGTGGCGGAGCTCGGCAATGGTTACACCTATCTGGTGAGCCGCGCCGGCGTCACCGGCGCCGAGACCAAGGCCGGTATGCCGGTGGAGGGGCTGATCAATACCCTGCGCGAATTCAACGCCCCCCCCGCCCTGCTCGGCTTTGGTATCAGCGAGCCAGCTCAGGTGCGTGAAGCGATTGCCGCTGGCGCCGCCGGTGCCATCTCCGGCTCCGCCGTGGTGAAGATCATCGAGACCCACCACCAGAACCCGGAACATATGCTCACCCGTCTGAAAGAGTTTGTGGAAGGGATGAAGGCCGCGACCCTGCGCTAAGCGTTCAGTCAAACACCCACCCCCATGACAAGCAAGGGAGCCCAAGCGGGCTCCCTTTTGTTAGGCTCTGTCCCAATTACGTGTTGAAAGGCTAATCTTGAAGTAGGCCATCACCTTGAGGTCAACCATCATGGATACCCCAGCCTTTCAACACCTGCTGTCTCTCTTTCCCCAGTTAACCCTGCGCCAGCGCCGTGTTGCTCAGCAGGAGCTCACTGCACCCCACACGATTACCTCGCTCAATACTCAGTTACCGGCATGCAGTGGCTGCCCCCATTGTCAGGCCGATGTTACCCAGCTGGCGCCTTGGGGATGGAGTCGGGGGCTGCGCCGCTACCGTTGCAAACTGTGTCTGCGCACCAGCACCGTTCTGACCAAGACGCCCTTGGCCAGATTGCGTAAAGCACAGTGCTGGGAAGACTACGCGCAAGC
>NZ_JBFODM010000032.1:0-5069 GCF_040908325.1 Aeromonas sp. R4-1 | reverse complement strand
CTGGTCGCTGGCCAGACTTTCACCTTCACCACCGACCAGACCGTGGTTGGCAACAAAGACAAAGTGGCCGTGACCTATGCAGGTTTCGCCAACGATCTGCGCGTCGGCAACCGCATCCTGGTTGATGACGGCCTGATCGGTCTGGACGTTATCGAAATCACCGAGCGCGAAGTTATCTGTAAAGTGCTGAACAACGGTGACCTGGGCGAGAACAAGGGCGTTAACCTGCCGGGCGTCTCCATCAAGCTGCCGGCCCTGGCCGAGAAAGACAAGCGCGACCTGATCTTTGGTTGCGAGCAAGGCGTTGATTTCGTTGCTGCTTCTTTCATCCGCAAGAAAGAAGACGTTCTGGAAATCCGTGAGCACCTGAAAGCCCACGGTGGCGAGAACATCCAGATCATCTCCAAGATCGAAAACCAGGAAGGTCTGGACAACTTCGACGAGATCCTGGCTGTTTCCGACGGCATCATGGTTGCTCGTGGCGACATGGGTGTAGAGATCCCGGTTGAAGAAGTTATCTTCGCCCAGAAGATGATCATCGCCAAGTGCAACAAAGCCCGCAAAGTGGTTATCACTGCCACCCAGATGCTGGACTCCATGATCAAGAACCCGCGTCCGACCCGCGCCGAAGCTGGTGACGTGGCCAACGCCATCCTGGACGGTACCGACGCAGTCATGCTGTCCGGTGAATCCGCCAAGGGTAAGTACCCGCTGGAAGCCGTGACCATCATGGCAACCATTTGCGAGCGTACCGATGCCGTGATGCCGTCCAACCTGTCTGCTGCCAACGACAGCAACAAGCTGCGCATCACCGAGGCCGTATGTAAAGGCGCCGTAGAGACCTCCGAGAAGCTGGACGCCCCGCTGATCGTGGTCGCTACCGAAGGCGGCAAGTCTGCCAAGGCCATTCGCAAGTACTTCCCGAAAGCCTGGATCCTGGCTATCACCACCAACAAGAAAACTGCTGCCCAGCTGGTTCTGACCAAGGGTGTGGTTGCTCACGTGGTTGACAGCATCGCCTCTACCGACGATTTCTATCGCATCGGTAAAGAAGCCGCGCTGGAAATCGGCATGGGTCTGAAAGGTGACGTGGTTGTGATGGTCTCCGGTGCTCTGGTACCGAGCGGCACCACCAACACCGCTTCTGTTCACGTTCTTTAATCAGAGCTGAACGAGTTGAAAACGGCGCCTGCGGGCGCCGTTTTTTTTGTCCCTCCCCCCTGCTTACCTGACAAGCCCGGTGTTAGAATCCACGCGAATTTAATCTATGCGGGAAATCTCCCGAATATCGCGTAATAACCCGGAAGTTATATGCCCTCAATACGTTTTAAAAGAGTCTCGGCCACCCTGTTGCCGCTGCTCTGTCTCCTCGCCAGCCTCTGCGTGCCGCAAGCCATGGCGCAAGATGTCCCCTCTCGCAACGCAGTTCAGCGAGCGCTGGATGGTCTGGGTAAATCAGAGACCCTGACCGTCAGTCAGCAAGCGGATCAGAAGTTGCTGACCGAAACCCTCGCCCTGCTCGACAGCATCGACAAGGAAGAGGCGAAGGCCAAGACCCAGGCCCAGCGGATCCGCAACCTGCCCACCGAACTCAGAGAGATCAGCGCCAAGCTCGATGCCCTGACCAAGGGCAAGAGTGCCGAGCAGATCAAGAGCGAATACGCCAGCATGAGTCTGGCAGAGCTCGACAGCCGTCAGCCGGAAGTGCTGGCCAACATGCAGGCGGCCCAGGAGGCCCTCGGCGCCATCGGCAGCCAGCTCACCAGCTTGCAGACCCTGCCGGAGCGGGCCCAGGCCAGCATGAGCCGCGCCTACCAGCGCAGTCAGGAGATCCGTACCCGCCTCAACGCCGGTGAAAGCGTCTCCAGCGCCGAGAAGATGAAGCTCGGTGCCGAGCTGGCCCTGCTCGACCTGCAACTGGCCCACCTGCAAAAGGAGCTAGATAACCGTACCAGCATGCAGGATCTGGCGATCAAGCAGCGCGACTACCAGAGTGCCCGTCTCGCCAGCGAAGAGCAGAAACTGCAGCTGTTGCAGGATCAGAGCAGCGCCAAGCGCCTCGGCGACACCGAAAAAACCGCCGAGCAGACCGGTGAATTGGTGGCGACCGAAGACAGCCCGCTGGTGCAAAAAGAGCAGGAGCTCAACCACCAGCTCAGCCAGCAGCTGATCGGTGCCACTACCAGCCTCAACTCGCTGGTACAGAAAAACCTGCAAGCCAAGAGCTGGCTGGAGCGCGGCATCCAGACCGAGCGCAACCTCAATGAACAGGTGCAGATGCTCAAGGGTAATCTGCTGCTGTCGCGCATCCTCTATCAGCTCTACCAGCAGCTGGAAGCGGCACCCACCATCGCCGTCAAAAACCTGGAAGAGCAGATTGCCGATCTGCATCTGGCCCAGTTTGAACTGAGCCAGCAGCGTGACCAGCTGTTCCAGAAGAACCTCTATCTGGACAATCTGATCGCTAGCAGCAAGGATCCGGTGGGCGAGGAGGACAAGGAGAGCCTTGCCAAGCTGCTCGACACCCGCATCAATCTGCTCGATCAGCTCAACCGCCAACTCGACAGCCAGCTCACCAACGCCATCAGCCTGCAGCTGACCCAGCAGCAGCTGGCGCGGGTCTATGCCTCTATCGAATTTACCCTGCAGCAACACATCTTCTGGGTAAGCAGCAACAAGCCCATCGACAGCAAGTGGTTTATCAGCTGGCCCGCCCAGGCCTACAAACAGGCCTCCGACTGGGTATTGAAACCGGACTGGAAACGCTGGCGCGAAGAGCTCTTAGGGATCTCCCTGCTCGCCTTCCCGCTGCTGCTGATCGGCGGCCTGCTGGTCTGGAAACGCCCTGCGCTGGTTGAGCGCGAGAAGAAGATCACCAAGGACCTTGGCCGTTTCCGTCAGGACAGCCAGTGGCACACCCCGCGCGCCCTGCTCTATACCGTGCTGCAACGCCTGCCGGGCAGCATGTTCATTCTGGCTGGCGGTCTGCTGCTCACCTACTGCGGTCTGCTCAGTCCCAAGCTGATGTTCCAGATCACCCTGAACCTCGCCCTCGGTTATCTGGTGTTCAGCGTCTATCTGGCGGTGATGCGCCCGGGCGGTATCGCCGAAACCCACTTCCGGATCCCGAAAGCGGAGCTGCAGGCCAAGCGCAACAGCATGCGCTACATCTGGTTGCCACTGCTGCCGCTCATCATGCTCGCGACCAAGGCGGTGGTTGAACCCTCCACCCTGGGCAACGATGTGATCGGCCAGGCCATGACCCTGACCCTGCTGGGGCTGGCCGCCTATCTGGTGTTCCCCATCTCCCGCGCCCGCATCAAGGGCGAGGCGAGCATGCAGAAGTCGCTGATCGCCATTGCCCTGGCGCTGGCACCGGTGGCGCTGATCGTGCTGGCCGTGCTCGGTTACTACTACACCGCGCTGAAGCTGACCGGTCGCCTGATCGAATCCTTCTACCTCATCATCATCTGGAGCCTGGTCTACCGCACCGCTCTGCGTGGTCTGGAGCTGGCTGCCCGTCGTCTGGCCTACCGCCGTGCGGTGGCCAAGCGTGAGCACAAATCTTCGGAAGATGCGGAAGGTGGCGAGTCCATCGAAGAGCAGCCCATGGATCTGGAGGATGTCAGCCAGCAGTCCCTGCGTCTGACCCGTACCGTGCTGATGCTGATCTTCGGCGTCGCCTTCTACTGGCTCTGGTCCGATCTGGTCGCGGTCTTCTCCTACCTCGACAGCATGGTGCTGTGGCACCGCAGTGAAGGCACCGGCGCCAACGCCGTGCTCTTCCCCATCAGCCTGAGTGATGTGCTGATCGGCTTCCTGCTGCTCGGCGGTGCCTGGTCACTGGCGCGCAACCTGCCGGGCTTGCTGGAGGTGCTGGTGCTCTCCAAGCTCAACCTGGCTCAGGGGACCGCCTACGCCATCACCACCATGCTCAACTACGTGCTGATCGGCTTTGGCTCCCTCACCGCTCTCTCCATGATGGGTGTTCAGTGGGACAAGCTGCAGTGGGTAGCGGGTGGTCTGTCAGTCGGTATCGGTTTCGGCATGAAGGAGATCCTCTCCAACTTCGTCTCCGGCATCATCATCCTGTTCGAGCGTCCGGTGCGGATCGGTGACACCGTCACCATCGGCTCCTTCTCCGGTACAGTCTCGCGGATCCGCATTCGCGCCACCACCCTGACCGACTTCGACCGCAAAGAGGTGATCATCCCCAACCAGCAGCTGATGACAGAACGGCTCATCAACTGGTCGCTGAGTGACACCGTCACTCGGGTGATCGTGCGGGTGGGCGTGGCGTATGGCTCGGATCTCGAGCTGACCCGCACCCTGCTGAAACAGGCGGCCGACGAAAACAGTCGGGTGCTGAAAGACCCGGCTCCCATCGTCTACTTCCTCACCTTTGGCGCCAGCACCCTGGATCACGAGCTGCGCTTCTTCGTGAGCGAACTGGGGGATCGCAACCCGGCGGTGGACGAGTTGAACCGCAAGATCGACCAGCTGTTCCGCGAGAACGGCATCGAGATCGCCTTCAACCAGATGGATGTCTACATCAAGAACATGCAGGGCGAAGAGCAGAAGGTGGAGTCTAACTCCGCCGCCCTGCCGCCGCCAGCAGAAGATGGCAAGCAGCCAGCCTGATAGCGAACTGCATTAATCTGATAGCAACAGCCGCTCACCCAGGTGAGCGGCTTTTTTATGGCTCTGTCCCAATTACGTGTTGAAAGGCTAATCTTGAAGTAGGCCATCACCTTGAGGTCAACCATCATGGATACCCCAGCCTTTCAACACCTGCTGTCTCTCTTTCCCCAGTTAACCCTGCGCCAGCGCCGTGTTGCTCAGCAGGAGCTCACTGCACCCCACACGATTACCTCGCTCAATACTCAGTTACCGGCATGCAGTGGCTGCCCCCATTGTCAGGCCGATGTTACCCAGCTGGCGCCTTGGGGATGGAGTCGGGGGCTGCGCCGCTACCGTTGCAAACTGTGTCTGCGCACCAGCACCGTTCTGACCAAGACGCCCTTGGCCAGATTGCGTAAAGCACAGTGCTGGGAAGACTACGCGCAAGC
>NZ_JBFODM010000031.1:0-80477 GCF_040908325.1 Aeromonas sp. R4-1 | reverse complement strand
GAGCACCACAATTGCTCTGTTTTACGATATTCAATACGAACCGCCGGAATAGCGCCATATTCTCGACCGCATCCTCCATCGCTATCCTGGAAGCATCCTCGTTGAACACCACATCAAGAATGTAATGCTGGCTGTTCTCTATCCGCCAGTGCTGCCGTATATAGTGCCCTAGCAGCTTGTGCTTGGGGGATAACGAGCTGACATAGTAAGAGGTATCTACCGTTCCTTTTCCGTTGGCGCTGCGGTGACGCTCAACGGCAATGATGCTGCGGATTGTCGGCCATTTCTCCGTCAACTCTGGCGGTAATTTGGCTTTTAATTGAAACACATAACGCTCTTCCTGGCGGCCATGTCCACTCTCTTTGTGCTCGACGACAATCTTCTCTTTCTGGGCGTCAAACAGTGACTGGAATTGCGATTGAACCGCTTGATACAGCTTCGGTTGATTATTCTTGACCTGTACCACTACATGAGCCTTCTTCTCGCTGATTTTCTCCAGTGTCTCACGCTGACAATGCAACGCATCGAGTGTGACAACGGCTCCTTTTAGCTCAAGAATGTCCAGCATATCTTTGACGGTTTCGATTTCCCCCTTCTTGTTAGGGGTTGCTTTCTGGCTTAACACCAGCCCATTTTCGGTATCGTAAGCCGTGACCAACTGAAGCGCATCCTTGGCATTTCCCCGAAAGGAGCCGCGTAACACCTTGCCATCAAAGGCAATGATGGGTTTGCCCTGATGAGTGCGCTGTTCATTGACCCAGCACAGCAACGCTTCAAGCAAGGTATCGATGACAATGCAGCGCAGAATGCGGGCAACCGTGTGACGCCGCGGGATGCCGTTGGCAAAGGGGCGATGCTGACGGAGCCAATCGATCTTTGAATCGCCATAGGTTTCGATGTCATTCCAGCCCTCGGCACCACTCATGATGGCACTGATGACAAGGAACATGACATCAACCAGGTTATGTTTACGATTGATCTCAGAGCGAGTTTCTTCGACAAGGGTAAGGTGTTCAATCAACGTCATAGCGCGTGCCTCCTGCATGGAGACGCGATTAGATCACAGACGATCTGCCTGTTCAAATTTCATTAACAAAGTGCGATCCCGCCCTGCTCTGAAAGCGGTGCAATGCGCTGCGCTTATTGCACCCTACGTCTCTTCGTCAATTCGCTGGGGGGCGGCTGAGCACCATGCCTCGCCAAAGCAACAAAAGGGGCGATCTGCGCCCCGATTCTTCTGATCTCCTCGCTTTATATCGCCACACGCTGTCGGGTGCTGCCTGATAGGCTGCTGACTCACTACCAAGATTCCTGTTTTCCTCATCAGGCGGGCAGAAAAAGGCCACATTCACTCATACCTCGCCGCTTCCCAGGCGTGTATCGCCTGTTTACGGGTCTCGCCCCAGTGATAGCCGCCGAGTTTGCCGTTTTGCTGGATGACCCGGTGGCAGGGGATCATCAAGGCGACGGGGTTGGCGCCCACCGCCAGCCCCACGGCGCGGGCGGCTTTGGGGTTGCCGACGGCGCTCGCCACCTGGGCGTAGCTCACCACCTTGGCGGGCGGGATCTGCAGCAGCGCCCGCCAGACGCTGATCTGAAAGTTGGTGCCGCTCACGTGCAAGGAGATGGGGCGATCCGGCGCCTTGCTGCCATCGAACATGGTGTTGATGACCCCTTGAGTGCGTGATGGTGCTTCTTGCAGCGTTGCCGCAGGCCAGTGCTGGGCGAGGGTGGCCAGCGGCGCCTCTGGGGCCTTTTCATCGAGAAACGAGAAGTTGCACACCCCCCGCGGGGTCAGGGCGACGAATGCCTGGCCGAAGGGGGTGTCGTGCACCCCGTGATCGATAACCAGCCCGGCCCCGCGCTGCTTGTACTCGCCCGGCGTCACCGCTTCGAGCTGCACGAAGTGATCGTAGAGCCGCGAGCCGCTGCTAAGGCCCAGGGTATCGGCCACCTCAAGCAGGGGGCGTGACTCCTGCAGCAGCGCCTTGGCCCGCTCCAGGGTCAGCACCTGCAGATAGCGTTTGGGCGTCACCCCGGCCCAGCGGCTGAACAGCCGCTGGAAGTGAAAGGGGCTTAAGTGCACGTGCGCCGCTATCTCGTCCAGAGTGGGCTGGCGCTCCACCTGACTTGCGATAAAACGGATGGCATCGGCGATGCGGGCGTAATCAGACATAAGGCGCTCTCACGATAAGTTTGCGGTCGCAGTCTGTTGGGGGCGACAACATCATGTGCGACAAATTGATACCCCACCATCGGCCAGCAGTGCAATGCCGGTGGTAAAGCTGGATGCATCGGACGCGAGATAGAGGGCCGAGCGGGCCATCTCCTCCGGTTGGGCCAGCCGTTTGAGGGCATGCATATTCTGCACAAAGGCGAGACTCTCTGGCGTATTGGCAAAAGCCTGCCCCATGGGAGTGTCGGTGCCCCCCGGCAGCAGGGCGTTGACCCGCACCCCTTGTGTCCCATACTCGGCAGCTAGCACCCGGGTCAGGCCAATGAGGCCCGCCTTGCTTGCCGCATAGGCCGCCATGCCGGGCAGCCCCAGGGTATGGCCGACGAAGGTGGAGGTAAAAATAAGCGAGCCGCCGCCACGCGCCAGCATGGCGGGGATCTGGTACTTGGCCCCCACAAAGGCGCTGGTGAGGTTGGTATCCAGCGTTTCTTGCCACTGCGTCAGCTCAAGCTCCTCTACGCTGCCCGGCGTGCCTGTGGTACCTGCGTTGTTGAAGGCGATATCGAGCCCGCCGAAACGGGTTAACGCGAGATCAACCAGGTCGCGGGCGTAAGTCTCGCTTTTCACATCTCCCGCCAGACTCACCGCCTGGCCCCCTTCATGGCGGATCTCCTCCACCAGCAGATCCAGTTCGGGCTTGCGGCGGGCGCCGACGACGACGCTTGCTCCCTCCCGGGCAAACAGGATGGCGCTGGCGCGACCGATGCCGGAGCTGGCGCCGGTGATGATGGCGACCTTGTTGGACAGTAATGACATGGCAGTTCCCTCGCAGGTGTGTTGTGCGCCAGCTAAGTGGTACACAGGGTTGGCTGTGGGTTGGAACTCCAATAGGTTCCAACCGACTTGGGTTTGGCCCCCACTATGGCAACCACTCCTCGCTGGAACGACCCGAATCTTGCTCTCTTTGTTCCCGAGTCGTTTTGCTACATGTCGATACAGGCCTTTGCGGCAACAAAAGGGGAGAACTGAGCCCCGAATTCTTTATAATGCCCCCCTTTAAAACCGCCGGACCCGGGTTCGGCGCGCGCTGATGGCTGGCTACGTCATCAGGCAGATCATCAGGATTGAGAAACGGTTATGCATACTCTGGAACAGCTGCGCGCAGGTGAACTGTGCGGTGCCCGCCATCTGAAGCTCTCTGAAAACCTCGCGGTTTTCCCCCCCGAGATTTTGAGCCTGAAAGAGACGCTGGAGGTGCTGGATCTCACCGGCAACCAGCTAAGCGCGCTCCCCGACGAGCTGGCCGGGTTTGGCAAACTGCGCATCATCTTCTGCTCCGAGAACCGCTTTACCGAGCTGCCCGAGGTGCTGGGGAGTTGCCCGGCGCTCACCATGGTGGGCTTTAAGGCCAACCGGATTGCCACCGTCTCGGCCAGGGCGCTGCCCGCCGGTTTGCGCTGGCTGATCCTGACCGATAACGCAATTGAGCAACTGCCTGATGAGCTGGGCCAGTGCGACGCCCTGCAAAAGCTGATGCTGGCGGGCAACCGCCTGCGCGGGCTGCCGGCAAGCCTTGCCAACTGCCGCCGTCTTGAGCTGCTGCGCATCGCCGCCAACCGCATCGAACGCTTCCCCGAGTGGCTGCTCTCGCTGCCGCGCCTTTCCTGGCTCGCCTGCTCCGGCAACCCCTTTAGCGAAGGGGAGGAGACGCGGGCCATCGATGATGCCCATGTCGCGCCCCTTGCCTGGGAGACGCTGGCGCTGGGCGAGCTGCTGGGGCAGGGAGCATCCGGCGTTATCCATCGCGCCACCCTAGTGGCTAATCCTGCTGATGAAGTGACTCAGGCGAGCGATAGAGGCGATGGCAATCAGGTGGCGGTCAAGCAGTTCAAGGGGGCGGTGACCAGCGACGGGCTACCCCGCTGCGAGATGGCGGCATCGCTGGCGGCGGGCACTCATCCCAACCTTATCAAGGTGATAGGCAAGGTGGCGGAGCACCCCTCCGGCATTCCGGCGCTGGTGATGGAGCTGATCGACCCGGCCTTTGCCAATCTGGCCGGGCCGCCGAGCCTGGACTCCTGCACCCGGGATGTCTATCCCGAGGGGCTGCATCTGAGTGTGCCGGATGCGCTGGCGATGGCCCACGGCATCGCCTCGGTGGCGGGCCATCTGCATCGCGCGGGCATCATGCACGGGGATCTCTACGGCCACAATATTCTGTTTACCCGCGGGCCTGACGCCCCGGCTCGCGCCCTGCTGGGGGATTTCGGTGCCGCCTCTTTGTATGACCGCTGCGACCGCGAGCGGGCCGAAGGACTTGAGCGGTTGGAAGTGCGCGCCTTTGGCTGCCTGCTGGAGGAGCTGCTGGCCCATTGCGATACGCAAGGCTCACCGCTCGATGGGTTGCATCAACTCAAAGCGGCCTGTCTCTCGGAACTCCCCGCCGATCGTCCCGATTTTGCTTATATCGAGCGTCAGCTGGCGGCCGCTCGCGCCACGCTGTCGTGATCTTTCTGGCGTTGGCAGGCACGTTTTGGCCTGCCAACGTCATTCCTTTCATTCCTTTCATTCCTTTCATTCCTTTCATTCCTTTCATTCCTTTCATTCCTTTCATTCCTTTCATTCCTTCATCGCCATACACCCATGACGTTTTTACATGGGTTGGTATGCCTCTGCCCGTTATAAACGTACCCAATAGCGCTCATTGCGACAGCGAGGCGCACGGCAAGGGGATGTCCCGTCATTCGCTCGATAACACGCAGAGGCTGCGCGGCAAAAAGGGAAGGGCAGAGGGTTGCGCGGTGCCGGTTAAGTTGTGATATTGAGGCATCTTTAGTACAGAAGGGTAATAACGATGGAAGCTGCGTTTTGGCATCAGCGTTGGGAAGAGAACCGGATTGGCTTTCATCAGGCGGACTTCAACCACTGGCTGCAATCCTGGTGGTCAGCCCAGCAAGCGGACGAGCCGGTGCTGGTTCCCCTGTGCGGCAAGTCCCGCGACATGCTCTGGCTGAGCGCTCAGGGCCATCCGGTCGACGGTTTCGAGCTATCGAGCCTTGCCGTCAGCCAGTTCTTCAGTGAAAACCAGCTCGCCGCGACCGTGAGCGAAGTGGGCCCTTATCAGTGCCATCAAGTGGACAGCCTGCGCATTTTTCAGGGAGATTTTTTCGCCGCTCCCAGTCTGGGTCGCCGTTACCGGCTGGTCTATGACCGCGCGGCGCTGATCGCCCTGCCGACCGCGATGCGCCGCCAGTATGCAGCCCTGATCAGTTCGCTGGTCGAGACTGGTGGCCAGATCCTGCTGGTGACCCTTGAATATCAGCCTGAACAGCAGAGTCAGCCCCCCTTCTCGGTGGGTGAGATGGAGGTGCGAGCCCTGTTCGAGCGCGATTTTCGTATCGAGGTGCTGGGGCGCGCCGCCGAGGTGGATCACCCGCGGGTGCTGTCGGGTCAGCTCTCCTACTTCGATGAGGTAGCCTACCGACTTGTTCGCCGTGGCTAACGGGCAGCTAACGGGCGGCCAAAGGGGGATCTGCGCCGACAAATCGTCGGGCTGCATGCTCTTCGCTACCTCCTTTGACGTAGATCAACGTGACTGATGGGGGGAGTGCCTAATATGAGGCTGTTTCTCAATCACTGTTGGCATTGCAAAGCGAGTATCGGGTCTTTCCCGCTTGCTGATCAGCAACTCAGTGTCTGATTTTCACGCTCATGTTCACTTTTGGCGGCTTTGGTCGCAATTGTTATGGTTTTTCCAGCCGACCCTGATGGGTCGGCTTTTTATTGCCTGCGATTTGCCGTGGGAATGGAAAAACGGGGGAGTGCGAGGCCTGATCAGGCCTCGAAGGTGGCGGCATTGAGCCGAAATGCCCGTGGATCATCGATAAACTGGCCGGTGATCCGCTCGTCATGTTCGTGCCCCTGACCATAGCTGCAGAGGATCAGCCGATCGGAGGTGCGCGAGCGCAGCTGGGTGATAAAGCGCACCAGATCGGCGCGGCTCAACTTGCCCACCTCGTCGCAGACTCTTTCGCGCTGATCAAACCCCAGATCCTTGTTACCGATGCTGACCCACAGCCGCTGACCGCGACTGCGCAGATTGGCATCCCGCTCGCTCAGCTGGGCTTGCAGCCCCGCCTTGCTTTCCTGCCACTGCTGCTCGGTGAATTCGAGCATGGCGAGCGGGAAGAGGTCGATAAACTCCTCCACTGCATCGAGCAGGATCTGCGGCCCTGCCACCGGCGACTGGATATAGAAGATCAGGCCCGGATGGCGATTGAGGGGCAGGTTACCGGCGCCCACCACATAACCCAGTTGCTGGCGGGTGCGCAGCTCGTGAAAGAAGGTAGAGGACATGATGTGGTTCGCCAGAGTGAAGCAGGCGAGATCCCGCGCACGGGTGGTTCGGGACTGGTAGTAGACCAGCAGTGCCGAGTCTTCGTGATCGCAACCCTGCTCGCGAATAAGGGTGCCCCTGTCCTGAATGGAGATGAGCGGGCGGCGGGTCTCGCCGCTCGGCTTGCTGCTGGTGCCATTGATGTCGCTCAGGTGGCGCTCCATCAGGGCGGCCAGCTCCAGTGCTTCGGCGGCAGTCCAGTCGCCATGCACCAATGCCTCGACATGCACCTCGCCAAACAGCTGGGCCACGAAGCCGGGCATCTCCTCCAGCTCGACGGTGCGCAGGTGGCGCAGCAACTGCTCGAACGGCGGGTTGTTCGGTTGCAGCAAACTGGTGAGCTGGTTAAAGAGCTGGGAGATGGGGCGCGCCTTGGACTGGTTGTCCCAGTTGCGAATGAGCTGCTCTTTGATCTCGGCGAAGCGGCCCGGATCCGGATACCCCAGGGTGCGGTTGCCGAGGATCATGTCGAGCAAGAGTGGCTGCTTGTCGGCAAAGCCGCTCAGGTTGATGGTAAAGCCCCCCTGATGGGCATAGATCTGGTAGCCCAGCCCCGCCAGCTCCGCCGGATAGGTGAGGGCGTTGAGGTGGTCTGCCAACAGCTCCACGGCGAGGCGCGCCATGGCGATATTGCGCGGATTTTTGACCGCATGTTCGCTGTCGATGGAGATATAGAGATTGCCCTTGGGCACGCTGAACAGGTGCTCATGAAGGTGCCAGAGGCGAAAACCGGGGCGATCGATAAGGCAGGCGGGCATGTCGGCGGCAAGCTCTGGCGTGCGCGGATCGAGCCGGCTGCTGATAAAGGGGTTGGGCTTGGGCAGCGCCAGCGCCGGATCCGGCTCTCTCTGCTGCCAGCGAATTTTCTCGGCCTCGGTAATGGTCGCCACGCTGTAGGGGGTCTGATACCAGCGGGCCAGCCGATCGGTCGCCACTTCCGGCGCAGTGATGGTGATACGCAAATTGTGCGGGGTGAGCTTGGCGAGGAAGCGGCGGATCAGCCCCTCGTCATATTCGCGCATCATGTAGTCGCCGTAGAGCAGATCCTCTGGTTTGTAGCTAAAGAGGTTGAGCACCAGCCCCGACACCGTATCGAGGGGGCGGCCGCGCTCCTGAAAACGGAACGCCGATTCGAGTACGGTCCGTTTTTCGTCATAGCGCCAGCTCTGCAGCCCTTCGCGGCCGATCAGTTTCAGATAACCAAACAGGGCGGCGAGGATGTCGTCCACATGCTTAAGGCCCAGAGGGGTGAGGCCGAAGTTGACGCCAAAATCCTTGAAGTTGGCGCCGCTGATGCCACCGCCCGCCGAGAGCTGGTTGACCCAGCCTTTCGCCTTGAGCAGGGAGAGCAGGCTGCCATCCCCCTCATAACCGATCAGATGGCTCAGGAAGGTGAGGGGCTTTTTGTCGTAAAACTCGTCCACATTGGGCAAGGGGAAGCTGAGCGACAGCTTGCGGGTCTCCTTGACCGGGTTGATGTGGATGCGCACGCCGAGATCATCGAGCCGGTAGAGTGGCATGGTGAGGGTCGGGGTTCCCAAATTGCGATTCAAAATGGGAGCAAAGTAGCGACAGCACCACTGCAACTGGGTATCGATGGATTCCGGCGAGATCATCACCAGCGCCATGCGATCCGCGCTGTAGTGGCTTTCGTAAAAACGGATAAGGTCGGAGCGCAGATCCCGTCCCGGCAGATCGGCCAGGGTATCGAGGTTGCCCACCGAGAACTTGGAGAAGGGGTGCGCCGGGTTGACCGTCTCTTTATGCACCTGATAGCTGCGGCGCATGTCGTCCTGCAGTTTGAGGCGATACTCGGAGTCGACCGCGTTGCGCTCCTTGTCCACCCACTCCGGATCAAAGGTGGGGCAGATAAAGAACTGGGAGAAGCGATCCAGCCCCGCTTCGAAGAAGCCGTTGTCGATCTCGAAGAAGAAGTTGGTGAACTCGGTGCCGGTCCAGGCGTTGTTGCTGCCGCCATGACGGCTCATAAATTGCTGGTACTCACCAGGCTTGGGGTAGGTGCAGGTGCCGAGAAACAGCATGTGCTCCAGAAAATGGGCCATTCCCTGCCGGTCGGCGGGATCGTCAAAATGGCCGGTATTGACCGCCAGCGAGGCGGCGGATTTGTCTGTGTCGGGATCACAAATCAACAAGACCCTGAGCCGGTTGGCCAGCTCCAGAAAATGGTATTGCCGATGGTCATTGGGACTGGCATATGGGCTCATTGGCGTGTGACTCACGTTGGATTTATTTGAATTTAAACATGATTATCGACCCCGCTATCCCGTCAGGCAAACCCTTTTCTGAGAGGTAGCGCAATTGTTTCCACACCCGTGGCGGGGTAAGATCCCCCGGCTATCAAAACAGGCCCGTTGGGCGAGGTTGTAATGAAGATCTATATCATGCGTCATGGCCAGGCTGGCATGAATGCGAAAACAGATGAACAGCGTCCATTGACCGAGCAGGGTATTGAAGAGTCTATCCAGATGGCCCGCTGGCTGGCGCCTCAGCTGATTGGCCCGCTGGATCGGGTGATCCACAGCAACTATCTGCGGGCACGCCAGACCTGGCAAGCCATATGCAGTGAATTACCTGACGCAGCAGCCGTTGAAGAGAGTGGCGACATTACCCCTTACGGTGATCCCGCTTTCGTGGCCAGCTACCTCACCACTTTGGCTGAACAACATGACCAGATCCTGATGGTCAGCCATCTGCCGCTGGTGGGTTATCTGGTGCAAAGCCTCTGCCCGGCAGCAGGAGCACCCATGTTCGCCACCTCGGGGATCGCTTGTATCGAGTGGCACGATGGCAAAGGAGCCTTGCTCTGGCTCGAAGGGCCGCATACAATAGGCTAAAAGTTAATAAAAAGTTATAGATTGAATTTTTTGGGAAGAGATGGGCGAGTTTTCCGGATTTTTATAAATATTTTACGGAATTAATTCGCAGAAGCTGCTGTCATACGGATACAACTGCAAGAGGTTGCAAACGATGAGAGTGTTCAAGAAGTACCTGCCACTGATGGTGGCAAAGCATGTCAAAACCTTCTTTAAAGGTCGGATTTACATCCATGGTCGGGGGCGGTTTGATTTCCAATCCGGTTTGTTGCTGATGCCGAATCCGGCGGATATTCCCCATCGCCAGACAGTCACCGAGGTCAACGAGCTGATCTCCAGACTGCACATGGATGCCGCGTGATGCGCTTCTGAACCTGTTTCTGCACTGATATGCCCGCACTTTTGCGGGCATATTTGTTTCTGGCTACTGGCGTTCACCATGTGGCTGTTCAGGCCCACACCTTTGTTTCTCTCCCATCGCCCCCTATACTGGCCCGCTGTTGTCTCTTCGGTCTGGATCCGCTCATGCCCCTTGCCTTTCTGTTTCCCTTCTCCTGCATTGCCATCTGGGCTGGCAATGGCATCGTCAGCAAACTGGCGGTTGGTGTGTTGTCCCCGGCAGCCTTGGCCTGGTCGCGCTGGGTGGTGGCTGCGTTGGTATTAAGCCCGTTTCTGGCCCGTCGGGTATGGCGTGCGCGTGCCCGCATTCGTGCCGGTTTTTGGCAGATCGCCATGCTGGCTTCGCTGGGCATGGTGCTCAACCAGACTTTTGGGTACTACGCGGCGCAAACTCTGGGAGCCACCGAGATGGGGTTGATGATGGGACTGACGCCGCTGCTGACCGTGTTGTTCAGCATCTGGCTGCTGCGCGAGCGGCCCACCTGGGGCGCCGTGCTGGGGGCGCTGCTTTCCATCCTTGGCTTGTCTATCTTGCTGGGGCAGGGGGATCCGACCCGGCTGTTTACCCAAGGCATTCATATCGGCTCTGTCTATATGCTGATTTCGGCCGGTACTTATGCCCTTTACAGTGTGCTGCTCAAGAAGTGGGATCTGGGGCTCGACAACTGGTCGTTGCTCTACGGTCAGGTGATCTGCAGTGTGGTGATCCTGACCCCCTTCTTTTTGCTGGTGGATGGCCAGTGGCCGGATGGCCGGGCCCTGTGGCTGATCCTCTATGCCGGTATCCCCACCTCGGCGCTCTCGCCCTGGCTCTGGATGCAGGGCATCGCCCTGCTCGGTGCCAACCGTACCACCATCTTTATGAACCTGCTGCCGGTGATGACGGCTGGCCTTGCCATCACCCTGCTGGGGGAGCGGCTGACCAGCTATCACCTGATCGGGGGCGGTCTGACCCTGCTGGGGGTTTTGCTGGCACAGCTGCTGGTGCGTCCGGTGGTGATGGGTCGCCGCCGGGTAGTGCTGGCTTCTTGTCCCGAAGAGTAATCTTGCGTGAAAGTGTAAGTAGGCCCAATGGCCCGCTTGGCCGCCAATGAAAAGCGCCTGCAGCAATGCAGGCGCTTTAGTATGGTTACATCCTCCTAGCCGGTTACTGGGCAACCAGATAGAGCTCCTTGCTGTAGACCACATCCTGCGGGTTAAGGTGGGGGTAGCCTTTCACGAAAGGCTTGAGCAACCTGGATTTGACCGAGAAATAGATGGGGGCGATGGGGGCATCCGCATCAATGAGTGCCTCTGCCTGTTGATACAGGGCATTGCGTTCAGCGGGATCCAGCGAGTCGTGGGCCTTGGCCAGCAGGGCGTCGTACTCCTTGTTGAACCACTTGCCGCTGTTGGCACTGCTGCTGGAGGTCATGATATCGAGGAAGGTGGAGGCGTCGTTATAATCCCCGTTCCAGCCATAGCGGCTAACGCCAAAATCCCCCTCGTTGAGTGCCGAGACCATGGTCTTCCACTCCATGTTGTTGAGGGTGGCAGTGACCCCCAGGTTGTGTTTCCACATGGAGGAGACGGCCAGCGCAATCTTTTTGTGGCTCTCGTTGGTGTTGTAGAGAATGTCCACTGTGAGTGGCTTGTCCGGACCATAACCCGCTTCGGCCAACAGGGCTTTGGCTTGCTTGATCCGCTCCTCTTTACTCTGCAGCTGGCTGGCCGGTTTTTTCAATTCAAAACCGTCCACAATGGGGGGCGTGAAGCTATATGCGGCAATTTGTCCCTGCCCCAGGATCTTGTCGGTGATAGTCTCCCGGTCGATGGCGAGCGAGAGCGCCTTGCGTACTTTCGGGTCATCGAACGGTTTGCGCTGGGTATTGAAGACATAGTAATAGCTGGCCAGCGTGGGGACGCTGACCAGTTCTTCCGGGCTCTTGCTCTTGAGCTGTTTGTATTGCTCCAGCGGATAAGTGGTGTAGTGCAGCTCGCCGGTGCGATAGCGGTTGTAGGCGGCGGTTTCCGAGACGATCTCCAGATAGATCACCTTGTTCAGGACGGTGTGCTGGTTGTTCCAGTAGTGGGTATTGCGCTCGGCACTCAGCCGCTCGTTGGGGGTCCACTCCTTGAGTACAAAGGCACCGTTGGAGACGATATTGCCCGGTTTGACCCAATCCTTGCCGTATTTTTCAATGGTGGCCTTGGGGGCCGGGAACGTGGTGTAGTGGGCCAGCGTCTTCAGGAAGAAGGGGACCGGATTTTTCAGGGTGACCTGCAGGGTGTGGTCATCGAGCGCCTTGATCCCGAGTTCTGACGGGCTCTTCTTGCCCTGTGTCACCTCGCTTGCATTGACCACTCCGGTCAACTCGATAAACCAGGCGTAGTTGGAGGCCGTCTTGGGATCGGCCGCCCGTTGCCAGCCGTAGACATAATCGGCGGCGGTGACCGGTTCACCGTTTGACCACTTGGCCTCGGGCCTCAGCTTGAAGGTGTAGACGGTACCTGTCTTGTCGACCTCGTAGCTGACGGCGCCTGCTGGTTTGATCTTGCCGGTATTATCCAGCTCATAGAGCCCTTCAAACAGATCGTTGACGATGGCACTACCGGCGGTCTCTTCTACCAGCTGGGGGTCGATGGTGGTGGGTTCAGTGCCGATATTGGTCACGTAGATTTGTTGGGCATCCGGCAGCAGCTTGGTACCGGCAGGCACCTGGGCAGCCCAGGCGGGAAGGGCAAACAGTCCGGCTACCATGCCGGCAATGAGAGTCTTGTTCATTGATAATCCTTGAGTTTTATTTGCTTCCAAAGCGAAATCAGTGTGCTGGATTGGCGATCGGATCTCAAGAGGCAATGGCTGAGAGAACGGCAGGCCCATCAGACTCCATTTTTAATGGCTCAAGGCCAGTCAACTCATGGCTTGCAGCAGGTTATTGCCACGAATTAAGGGGCTGAAAGTTATCGATTGAAACCGAATAAAACGCGTCTTTTACCATAACGTTAGGCGAAATAGTCTATTTAATAGGCCGCTTAATTCGCTGCAAAAACAAAAAACAGACGTTACATTAGGTTACAAATCAAGGCCGCCGGTGATCGGCATTTTTTTTGCCGATGCCTGCAAACGTTTTCAACGCCAACGGATGCGATCTAAAGGAACAAAAATGCGAAACATGATCACCATGGGTGAGTTCATCGTCAAAAAGCAGGCGGATTATCCTACCGCGACCGGCGAGCTGACCTCGTTGCTCAGCTCGATCCGCCTTGCTGCCAAGGTGGTGAACCGGGAGATCAACAAGGCGGGACTGGCGGATATCATCGGTTCCATGGGCGCTGAAAACGTTCAGGGCGAGGTGCAGCAGAAGCTGGATGTCTATGCCAACGAACGCTTCAAGGCGGCGCTGGAAGCGCGCGGCGAGGTGTGCGGCATGGCCTCGGAAGAGGAAGAGGACTTCGTGGCCTTTGACTCGCCACTCTCCAAAAACTCCAAGTATGTGGTGCTGATCGACCCGCTCGATGGCTCCTCCAATATCGACGTCAACGTCTCGGTCGGGACCATCTTCTCCATCTACCGCCGTTTGAGCCCGCAGGGTTCGCCGGTGACCCTGGAGGACTTCCTGCAACCGGGCAACCGTCAGGTCGCCGCCGGTTATGTGGTCTACGGCTCCTCCACCATGCTGGTCTACACCACCGGTTTTGGCGTCAACGGCTTTACCTACGATCCCTCCATCGGCTGCTTCTGCCTCTCCCACGAGAACATCCGCATTCCGGAAGAGGGCAAGATCTACTCCATCAACGAGGGCAACTACATCAAGTTCCCGGATGGGGTGAAGAAGTACCTCAAATATTGCCAGGAGCGCGACGAGGCGACCCACAGACCTTACACCTCCCGCTATATCGGCTCCCTGGTCTCTGATTTCCATCGCAACCTGCTCAAGGGCGGCATCTACATCTATCCGTCCGGCACCAACTCGCCGAATGGCAAGCTGCGGCTGCTCTATGAGTGCAACCCGATGGCGTTTCTGGTGGAGCAGGCCGGTGGCAAGGCCTCCGACGGCTTTGGCCGCATCATGGATATCCAGCCCACCGCGCTGCACCAGCGTACCCCTTACTTTGTTGGCTCGACCAAGATGGTGGAGCGCGCCGAGGCCTTTATGCGCGAGTTCTCCGCCCATGAGGCTCCAGCCAACCAGGGCTGATCGTCAGAGGTGTAGGTTGGTGCTGAGCACAGCGAAGCCCAACATTTACCGGCGCGACTCCCTCTCCCCCCTGGGATAGGGCAGGGTGAGGGGAATGGTTTTCACTGCCCCCCTCATCCCCGACCCTTCTCCCACAAGGAGAGAAGGGAGACGCTAATCACCAGCCAACGTAAACAAAACGGGAGCCGATTTGGCTCCCGTTTTAGTTGGCATTATCTCTCTGGCTCGCCGCTAGCGTTGCAGAGACTCACAGGCTGTTGCTGGCCAGATCAGCCAGCAAACCATCCACCAGTTTCAGGCGCATGGCGCGATCCTGGGTCGGCACCTGGAAGCGCAGCCGGGTCGGCCCGTCCATCTTGTAGACCCTTGGCTGGCTGGAGAGCAGCTTGACCAGATAGGCCGGATTGACCTTAGTCTCCTGGGTGAAGTCGAGATAGCCGCCACGCTCGCTCATCTCCACCCGGCGAATGCCAAGGGCGGTGGCACGCTGACGGAAGGCCGCCAGCTCCAGCAGGGTTTTGGTCGCCTCCGGCAAGAGGCCAAAGCGGTCGATCAGCTCCACTTTCAGCTCCCGCAGCTCCTGCTCGTCCGCCGCGCTGGCGATCCGCTTGTACATGGAGAGGCGCATATTGACGTCCGGAATATAGTCATCCGGCAGCAGCGCAGGCAGGCGCAGCTCCACCTCGGTGTGCTGGCTCATCAGCTGCTCCAGCGATGGCTCCTTGCCATTCTTCAGCGCCTCGACCGCCTGCTCCAGCATCTCCATATAGAGGGTGAAGCCGACCGATTCGATCTGACCGCTCTGATCGTCGCCGAGCAGTTCGCCTGCGCCACGGATCTCCAGGTCGTGGGTCGCCAGCGCAAAACCGGCGCCGAGATCTTCAAGCGAGGCGATCGCCTCCAGCCGCTTCGCCGCATCCTTGGTCATCAGCTTGGGATGGGGGGTGAGCAGGTAGGCGTAGGCCTGATGGTGGGAGCGGCCAACCCGGCCCCGCAGCTGGTGCAGTTGGGCCAGACCGAGATGATCCGCCCGATCCATGATGATGGTGTTGGCGCTCGGTACGTCGATACCGGTCTCGATAATGGTGGTGCAGACCAGCAGGTTGAAGCGCTGGTGGTAGAAGTCGGACATGATCCGCTCAAGGTCGCGCTCGCGCATCTGGCCGTGGGCGATGCCGATGCGGGCCTCCGGCACTAATTCGGCAAGATCGGTGGCGCACTTCTCGATGCTTTCCACGTCGTTGTGCAGGTAGTAGACCTGACCGCCGCGCTTGAGTTCCCGCAGTACCGCTTCGCGCACCACCGCCGGTTCGTGCTGGCGCACGAAGGTCTTGATGGCGAGTCGCTTGGCAGGCGGGGTGGCGATGATGGAGAGATCCCGCATGCCGGACATCGCCATGTTGAGGGTGCGCGGAATGGGGGTAGCGGTGAGAGTGAGGATATCCACATCGGCCCGCAGCGCCTTGATCTTCTCCTTCTGGCGCACCCCGAATCTGTGCTCCTCATCGACGATGAGCAGCCCCAGATCCTTGAAAGTGAGTTCGGAGCCGAGCAGCTTGTGGGTGCCGATGATGATGTCCACCTTGCCTTCAGCCAATTCCCTCATCACAGCGCTCTGCTCCTTGGCGGAGCGGAAGCGGCTCAGCACCTCGACCCGCACCGGCCAGTTGGCGAAGCGGTCGCGGAAGTTGTCGTAGTGCTGTTGCGCCAGCAGGGTGGTGGGTACCAGCACGGCGACCTGTTTGCCGCCATGCACGGCCACAAACGCCGCCCGCATAGCCACTTCGGTCTTGCCGAAACCCACGTCGCCGCACACCAGTCGGTCCATGCTCTTGGCTTGGCACATGTCCCCCAGCACCGCATTGATGGCGTTGAGCTGATCGTCGGTCTCCTCGAACGGGAAGCTGGCGGCAAACTGGCGATAGGCCTCTTTGTCGTGCTTGAAGGCAAAACCGGCGCGAGCGGCGCGATGAGCGTAGACATCCAGCAACTCGGCTGCCACGTCGCGCACCTTCTCCGCCGCCTTGCGCCGCGCCTTGCTCCAGGCTTCGCCACCCAGCTTGTGGCTGGGCGGGTTATCAGAGCCGGTGTAGCGGCTGATAAGGTGCAAACTGGTGACCGGTACAAACAGCTTGTCGCCGCCGGCATATTCGAGGGTCAAAAACTCGGTGGGCAGGCCACCGGCATCGATAGTTTCCAGTCCCAGATAGCGGCCGACCCCGTGATCCAGATGGACCACCGGCTGACCCTGGGTCAGCTCGCCCAGGTTTCTGATCACCGCATCGGAGCTTAAGTTTTTGCTCTTCTCTCGCGCCCGTTTGCTGCGCACCTTGCCGCCCAGCAGTTCGGTCTCGGTGATCAACGCCAGTGGATCCTGACCGGCCTCATGCCACAGGAAGCCACGCTCAAGGGGGGCAACCAGCAGGCCGTGTCGATCAGGGCTCACCATAAAGGCGTCGAGAGAGGGGAATTCCTTGGGCTGCAGCGAGATACGCGCCAGCAGATCGCCGAGCACCTCCCGCCGTCCTTCGGACTCCACTGCAAACAGGGTGCGTCCGGCAAAACCTTGTAGGAACTGGTTGAGCGCCAGCAGGGGTTGCTCCTTGCTGTGATCGAGTTGCAGATCGGGCAGCGCGGAGATGGGCAGATCGTGCTGACCGGCATCACCGGCGGTGGCGGCCTCTTGCAGCCGCACCGCGCCATATTGGCCGAGGGAGGCAAAGAGCTGCTCCACCGGCAGATAGAGCTGGGCCGGTGGCAGCAGTGGGCGGGTGTTGTCCCAGCGTCTGTCTTCATAGCGCTGGCCGATGTCGTTCCAGAAGCGCTGGGCGGCGGGGTAGATGTCCCCCACAGTGAGCAGCAGGGTCTCTTCCGGCAGGTAGTCAAACAGGCTGGCGGTCTGGTTGAAGAAGATCGGCAGATAATACTCGATGCCGGCGGGCCAGCGCCCCTTGCTCACCTCCTGATAGACGGAGCCCTCGGCCCGCGACAGCTCGAACTGCTCACGGAACTGGCCGCGAAACAGTTCGATGGCCGCCTCGTCGGTGGGGTATTCCCGAGCGGGCAGCAGGCTGACCGCCTTGACCGGTTCGCTGGAGCGCTGGGTTTCGGGATCGAATGGGCGGATGGAGTCCACTTCATCGTCGAAGAAGTCGATGCGATAGGGGCTGCTACTGCCCATGGGGAAGAGATCGAGCAGGGAGCCGCGGGCGGCAAATTCGCCATGTTCCAGCACCTGATCCACCGCCACGTAACCCGCTTCGGCGAGGCGCCCGCGCAGCTGTTGCAGGTTGAGGCGCTGGCCGGCCTTCACCATCAGGCTGTATTTGTCGAGATAGACCCGGGGGGCGCAGCGCAACATCAGGGTGGAGATGGGGACAATGAGTACCCCCTTGCTCATCTGCGGCAGCTTGTAGAGCGTCTCGAGCCGCTGGGAGATGATGTCCTGATGGGGGGAGAAGGTGTCGTAGGGCAGGGTCTCCCAATCGGGGAACAGCAATACCGGCGCAGACTGATCGGCTAGCTGCTTGTCTGCCAGCAAGTACTGTAGCTCCTGCTCCAGGCGCAGGGCGCTCGGGGTATCGGCGGTGATAAGCAGTACCGGCCCCTTGGCTTCACGGGTGAGACGGGCTGCAATCAGCGAGAGGCTGCTGCCGACCAGCTGGCCGAGCGTGATCTTTTGGCCCGCTTTGGCGGGCAAGGCGGGGAGTGTCATTGGCATGGTTCGATTCTTTTAACGTTGACGTTATCTATCGCTGACGTTCGCTCTGGTTAGCGCTGACGTTCTTGGGCGCGCAGCTTGAGCTGCTTCGATTGCACGTGGAGGCTGGCACGAACCAGCAGTTCGCGGTCATCTTCGCGGATCCGCACATAGTCGAGCTGCACATGGGTGCCATGTTCACCGCCGTCGAGCTGTTTGACCTGGCCATAGCAGTAGATCGCTGCCGCCTCTTCCCGCAGGAAGATCTTGAGGCGCACGATCTGGTGCAGGTGCGGCGCAGCCCCGTGATCATGATAGGGGTGCAGGTAGGTGAGCTGGCCAGCCCCGAAGCGCAGGGTGTGAAAGCGCTGCTCCGGATGGTCCTGCAGGGAGAGCACATAGCCCATAATCATATCGATCTTGCGGGACTGCTGATTGACGATCTCGATCAGATCGTGCATCGACTCGTTCTGGTTGCGCAGCAGGCGGGTGGTCACCAGATCGATGGAGGTAATGGCCGAAGAGATCCGAAAGGGCTCCGGCAGCTCAGCGTCCAGCTCCTCCAGCGAGGGGAGGTGGAAGTCGGCCGGCATGGGGATCACATTGACCGGCGTGGCATGAGTGACGCTGAAGAACTGTTCCTGCATGGAGGCTATCCCTTGTTGTCATGGACGGTTTCCCTTTATTATCCGGTATCTTATTTTGTTGGCAACGTACATATCCTTGAAGACCGGACTTTTTCAGCCCCTTTCGCTGGCCATCGGCCTGCGTTATGCAGGCTCGAAGCGCAGCAATCGCTTCGTCTCATTTATCTCCCTGTTCTCTACCTTTGGCATCGCCATCGGGGTCGCCGCCCTGATGGTGGTCATTTCGGTGATGAACGGTTTCGAAGGGCAGCTCAAAGGGCGCATCCTCGGGGTGATCCCCCATGTGGTGGTGACCAATCAGGCTGGCCGCATTGATGCCGACCCGCAAGGCTTGCCGGATCTGGCCAAATTACCCCATGTGGTCGCCTCGGCCCCCATGCTCGACAGCGAAGGGATGCTGCAAAGTCCCGGCCAGCTGACCGGGGTGAGTGTGCAGGGCATCGATCCTGCGAAGTGGCCCAAGGATGACATCCTCCACTCCCAGATGCTGGGGGGGCGCCTCGATACCCTGCAGGCCGGCCACTACCGCATCGTGCTGGGGCAGGGGGTGGCACGTCGCCTCAATGTCTCCATCGGCGATCAGGTTCGTCTGATCCTGACTGAAGGGACCCGCTTCACCCCGTTTGGTCAGGTACCGGCCCAGCGCCTCTTTACCGTCTCCGGCATCTTCGGGGTCGGCGCCGATGTGGATAACCAGATTGCGCTGATCGCCTTGGGGGATGCCCAGCGGCTGCTGCGTCTGCCGCCAGAAACCGTCGGTGGCATTCGCCTCTGGCTCGATGATCCCTTTGCCGCTGACGAGGTGATCAAGACGCCGTTGCCGGATGGCTTGCTGTGGCAGGATTGGCGCCGCGAGCGGGGCGAGCTGTTCCAGGCGGTCGCCATGGAAAAACGGATGATGGGGCTGATGCTGGTGCTGATCATCGCCGTCGCCACCTTTAACATCCTCTCCGCGCTGGTGATGGTGGTGACGGACAAGGAGGGCGAAGTGGCCATCCTGCGCACCATGGGCATGAGTGAATCAGGGATCGTCAAAATCTTCATGGTACTTGGCGCCTCCAGCGGGGTGATTGGTGCCCTGTTTGGCGGACTGGCGGGCCTTGCGCTCTCCTTGGGTCTCAACCCTCTGCTCAATGCGGTGGGGCTCAACCTCTATATGGCGGCGGGCGGCAGTGGCTTGCCGGTGATTGTCGAGCCGGCTCAGGTCATTACCATTTTGCTGGGCGCCGTGCTGCTGAGCTTCAGTGCCACCCTCTACCCGGCGGCCCGCGCTGCGCGGGTGAAACCGGCCGAGGCGCTGCGTTATGAGTAATGCCGTGAATAATACATCTTCTGTTGTTACCTCCGGTGCGAGTACCGGCGTTGTTACTGGTGCCTCTGTGGTCACTGGCGTAAGTGGAGCCCCTGTTATGAATGAAGCCGTATCCCGTGAACCTCTGCTGCGCTGCCAGGCGCTCAATCATGTCTATAAAGAGGGGGAGCTGGAGACTCAGGTGCTCAAGGGGATCGATCTCTGCGTTGCGCCCGGTGAAATGCTGGCGGTAGTGGGGAGCTCCGGCTCCGGCAAGACCACTCTGCTGCATCTGATGGGGGCGC
Source organism: Aeromonas sp. R4-1 (assembly GCF_040908325.1). NCBI lineage: Bacteria > Pseudomonadati > Pseudomonadota > Gammaproteobacteria > Aeromonadales > Aeromonadaceae > Aeromonas > Aeromonas sp. R4-1. The sequence goes on along the minus strand of NZ_JBFODM010000031.1, from coordinate 60,548 downwards.
TGGACAACCCCTCCAGCGGCGCCGTGCTGTTCAAGGGGGAGGATATCCACCATTGGGACAGCCGCACCCAGGCCCGTTTTCGCAACCGCGAGCTGGGCTTTGTCTACCAGTTCCACCACCTGCTCTCCGAGTTCAGTGCGTTGGAAAATGCGGCCATGCCGCTGCTGATCGCCGGTGAGTCGGTGGCGATTGCCACCGAAAAGGCAACCAGGATGCTGGGGCGGGTGGGGCTCTCCCATCGCTTGAATCACCGTCCTTCCGAGCTTTCTGGTGGCGAACGTCAACGTGTGGCGATCGCCCGAGCACTGGTCAACGAACCGAGTCTGGTATTGGCGGACGAACCCACCGGCAATCTGGATCACGCCAGTGCCACGGCAGTGTACGAATTGCTGTGTGAACTGAATCGTGAGCTGGGCACTGCGTTTGTGGTAGTGACTCACGACTTGAGCCTGGCGGCCAAGCTCCATCGCCGGGTGACCCTGGTGAGCGGCGTGATGGCGGAGGTTGCCTGATGTTCAAGCCGCTGCCCCTCTTTCTGGGCCTGCGTTACAGCCGCTCCCGCCGTCGCAACGGGTTTATCGCCTTTATTTCTGCCTCTTCCCTGATCGGTATTGCCCTCGGGGTGATGGCGCTGATCCTGGGCCTCTCCGCCATGAACGGTTTCGAGCGGGAGCTTAAAGATCGGGTGCTCTCAGTCGTGCCGCAAGGTGAGCTGGACGCCGTCGAGCGGCCGCTGCCGGATTGGCCACGTCTGCGCGACTACCTGCTGGCTCAGCCGGGCGTTGAGGCGGCAGCGCCGGTCATTCGCCTCAATGGCCTGCTGGAGCATGGCTCTGCCCTCAAGGGGGTGCAACTGCGCGCCGTGCTGCCCGATCTGGAAGCCAATCTGTCGGATGCAGGCAAATACATGACGGGCCGTGGTCTGCGTGAGCTGCAACCGGGTGAACGTGGGGTGATCCTTGGCAAGACCATCGCCGACAAGTTGGGGGTCAAGGTGGGGGAGTCGGTCGCCCTGCTGCTGCCGCAAGGGGGCGATCAGGCGGGGATCAAGAATCCCCGCCGCGAAGCCCTGACCGTGGTGGGGCTGCTGGAAATTGGCGGTCAGCTCGACGGTCTGCTCGGCTTTATGCATCTGGCCGATGCGCAAGCGATCACCGCCATGGGCAGCGATGTGGAGGGCTTCAGCCTGCGGGTGAGCGATGTGCTCAAGGCGCAATCCATCACCGTAGCCGCCGCGCAGCAGTTCCCCCATCACGTCTATATCCGCAGTTGGATGAACAGTCAGGGTTACCTCTATCAGGACATCCAGATGGTGCGTACCGTCATGTATGTGGTGATGCTGATGGTGGTGGCCGTCGCCTGCTTCAATATCGTCTCCACCCTGGTGATGGCGGTGAACGAGAAGCGCAGCGAGATCGCCATCCTGAAAACCATGGGGGCGAGCCCCGGCCAGATCCGGCTCACCTTCGTCATTCAGGGGATGGTCAACGGCGTGGCCGGAGCGCTGCTCGGCGCCCTGCTGGGCGGGCTGCTTTCGAGCAAGCTGACCCAGATCCTGAGCGTTGTCGAAAAGCTCATCGGCCACCGCTTCCTCAATCCGGATATCTACTTCATCGACTTCTTGCCGACCGAGTTGCATATGCAGGATCTGCTTATCGTGACGGGCGCCGCCATCCTGATGAGCCTGGTGGCGACCCTCTATCCCGCCTGGCGGGCGAGCGGTTTGGTACCCTCCCGCGAGCTGGGTCACTGATGCGCCGCATCTAATACGCCATAAATTACGAAGGGCCCGTCGGTGCAAACCGGCGGGCCCTGCTGTTTTCAGGTCATGTAGACTGGCTTAGTGAGCGTTAAGCTCATCGAGCGGCAGGGAGAAGCTGGCTACAAAGGTGTCGATAAAGTAGCGCATCTCATCGCTCATCCGCGCTGCCAGCATGGCTTCAAGGCGCTTGCGAGCCGGTTCGAACTCCCGGTTGCCTGCGTTGATCTCCTCCAGACACTTGGTATAGGCGCAGAGGGTGTCGGCATCCTTGACCAGCCTGGCCAGCTCGTCATCCTGGGCTGCTGAATCAAGCAGCGGACGAAAATCCTCAACCAGCTCCGGCGGCAGCATGCCAAGCAGACGCTGCTCGGCGGCCAGCTCTATCTTCTTGTACTCGCGGGCAATTTCGGGGTTGAAGTATTTGACCGGGGTGGGCAGATCGCCGGTCAGCACTTCACTGCTGTCGTGGTAGAGGGCCATCACGGCGGCGCGGTCGGCATTCACGCTGCCGCCAAACAGTCGATTTTTGATGACGCCGAGGGCATGGGCCACCATGGCCACCTGCAGGCTGTGCTCGGCGATGTTTTCCGGCTGGATGTTGCGCATCAGGGGCCAGCGGTAGATGAGTTTCATGCGGGCGAGATTGGCAAAAAAATGGCTGGGTAACATGATGGCCTCAACAAAAGAGAATAAAAAAGGGCAGACCCTAGTCTGCCCTTTTTTTCGTTGCAGGGCAGCGTCTGCCCGCGCATTTCCCGTGTTTAGCGGATATAGCGGCCCGATTCCGCCTCCTGATTGGTCACAATCATCTGGCCGATGGGCGCCAGACTGATGAGTGCCAGCTTGAGGTGCTGGATACCGAACGGGATACCGATAATGGTCACAAAGCAGGCCAGTGCGGAAGCGATGTGGCCGATGGCCAGCCAGACACCGATCAGCACGAACCAGAGAATATTGCCAATCAGCCCCAGAGTGCCGGTGCCGATATCGCTCTGGCCGGTCATGGTCTTGCGATTGACCGCCTGCTTGCCAAACGGGAAGAAGGTAAAGGTGCCGATCACGAAGCAGGCACGTCCCCAGGGGATGCCGACCAGCGAAATAAAGCAGACAAGACCGGCCAGCCACCAGGCCAGGCCCATAAAGACACCTCCCAGTACAAACCAGAGCAGATTGAACAAGAAGCGGAAAAAGGCCATGTGAGTGACTCCAGATCATCAATTTGGTTGCCACCATAACGAGGGAGGGGTAGGGACGCAATGGTTGATTGGTCCAATCGCCATTTGGCTGGTCAAATTGAGTCGCCGCCCGCAACGGTGGGCTGTTTTTCGGCGAAAGATGGGTAATAAAGCGGCGTTCGGATGAAAAAAGGTGAGCAAACGCAAAATTATTGCCATCGGATAGTTGAAGTCGGGCACCTCTCTCCCCATATAAAGGGCAGTTTTGCACGAATTGTGCTTGCACGCCGCTCAATCTGGGGGATGTGTGGCTCGACTCGACCAAAGTGCGCCGCTATAATGCCGCGTCATATTTTCTCATCACAAAGACATATCGTTGTCTTTATAAACAGGAAGACTCCGGGCTTTGCCCAGGGGCAATAAAGGGTCAGCACACAGTGCTGAGTTGAACGAGGTAGAAGAATGCAAGTTTCTGTAGAGACAACCCAGGGTCTGGAACGCCGTCTTACCATCACTGTACCGGCTGCTACCGTAGACGCCGCTGTGCGTAAAGAATTGAATGGCCTGGCCAAAACTCGTCGCATCGACGGTTTCCGTCCTGGCAAGGCTCCGGTTGCCATCATCAAGAAGATGTTCGGCGCCATGGCTCACGCCCGCGTTGCTGATGAAATGATGCAGAGCAACTTCATCAAAGCCATCATCGAAAACAAACTGAGCCCGGCTGGTGCCCCGACCATGGATCCGAAAGAGATCAAAGAAGGTCAGGATTTCGAATTCACCGCCACTTTCGAAGTGTATCCGGAGTTCGAAGTTGCAGGTCTCGAGACCATCAAGGTCGAGAAGCCGGTTGCGACCGTGAAGGACGAAGATCTGGCCAACATGATCGACACCCTGCGCAAGCAGCACGCTACCTGGGCTGATGCCGATGTTGCCGCTGCCAATGGCATGCGTGTGACCATGGACTTCGTCGGTTCCATCGACGGTGAAGAGTTCGATGGCGGCAAAGCTGAAGGCTTCAACCTGGTTCTGGGCGCTGGCCGTATGATCCCAGGCTTCGAAGACGCCATCATGGGCAAGAAAGCAGGCGACGAGTTCACCATCGAAGTGACCTTCCCGGCTGACTACCACGCTGAAAACCTGAAAGGCAAAGAAGCCAAGTTCGCTTCCAAGCTGATCAAGGTTGAAGAGCAGATCCTGCCTGAGCTGACCGAAGAGTTCGTGAAGCGTTTCGGTATCGAAAGCGGTTCTGTTGAAGAGCTGAAAGCCGAAGTGCGCAAGAACATGGAGCGCGAACTGGCTCAAGCCCTGAAAAACAGCGTGAAAGAGCAGGTTCTGAACGGTCTGGTTGAAGCCAACCAAATCGACCTGCCGAAAGCAGCTGTTGCTCAAGAGATCGACGCACTGCGTCAGCAGGCTCTGCAGCGCTTCGGTGGTTTCCAGGGCGGTAACGCTCCCGAGCTGCCGGCTGAACTGTTCCAGGCTCAAGCCGAGCGTCGTGTACGCGTAGGCCTGCTGCTGGGTGACGTGATCCGCACCAACGAGATCAAGGCTGACGATGCCCGTGTAAACAGCATCATCGAGTCCATGGCGACTGCCTACGAAGATCCGAAGGAAGTGATCGAGTACTACCAGAAGAACGAACAGATGCTGAACGGCGTTCGTAACCTGGCAGTAGAAGATCAAGCCATCGACCTGATCCTGTCCAAAGCGCAAGTGACCGAAAAAGAAGTTGCCTTTGACGAAGTGATCAACAAGTCTGGCGCCGCTGCCTAAGAACATTTGACTTAAGGTCAAGACTGTTAAGTATAATGGCTCGTGTGATCTCCACTCGGGCCATTTTATTTTAGGGACAATGCCTTATGTACAAGAACTATAACGATATGACCGATTCTCCCAGCAATGCGCTGGTCCCCATCGTGGTCGAACAGACTGCCAAGGGTGAACGTTCCTACGATATTTACTCCCGTCTGCTGAAAGAGCGGGTGATCTTCCTGACCGGTCAGGTTGAAGATCACATGGCCAATCTGGTGGTGGCTCAGCTGCTGTTCCTCGAATCCGAGAATCCGGACAAGGACATCTATATCTACATCAACTCGCCGGGTGGTTCGGTGACTGCGGGCATGTCCATCTACGACACCATGCAGTTCATCAAGCCGGATGTCAGCACCGTCTGCATGGGGCAGGCCTGCTCCATGGGGGCCTTCCTGCTGGCTGGCGGTGCCAAGGGCAAGCGTTTCTGCCTGCCTAACGCCCGCGTAATGATCCACCAGCCGCTGGGTGGCTTCCAGGGTCAGGCATCTGATATCCAGATCCACGCCCAGGAGATCCTGAAGATCAAAAATACCCTGAACGAGCGCCTGGCGTTCCACACCGGTCAGGACATGGCTACCATCGAGCGTGACACCGATCGTGACAACTTCATGTCCGCCGAGCAGGCCGTGGCCTATGGTCTGGTTGATGGTGTCCTGAGCCAGCGTAGCTGAGCAGGGGGTCCCGGTCTGTTGTAAACTCAACAGGCCGATCCATCCTCTATTGATAAAACGAGGTTGCTGAATGACAGAGAAACGCAAGGGTGAGGGTGATAAGCTGCTCTACTGCTCTTTTTGCGGCAAAAGCCAGCATGAAGTGCGCAAGCTGATCGCTGGCCCTTCCGTCTACATATGTGATGAGTGCGTCGAGCTGTGCAACGATATCATCCGCGAAGAGATCCGCGAGATCTCGCCCAAGCGCGATGGTAACGAGCTGCCGACCCCTCATCAGATCCGCGCTCATCTCGATGACTATGTGATCGGGCAGGAGTACGCCAAGAAGGTGTTGGCCGTTGCCGTCTACAACCACTACAAGCGTCTGCGCAACAGCGGCGAAAACAGTGGTGTGGAGCTTGGCAAATCCAACATCCTGCTGATTGGCCCGACCGGTAGCGGTAAAACCCTGCTGGCCGAGACTCTGGCTCGTCTGCTGGATGTGCCATTCACCATGGCCGATGCGACCACCCTGACCGAAGCCGGTTATGTGGGCGAGGACGTGGAGAACATCATCCAGAAGCTGCTGCAAAAGTGCGACTACGACGTAGAGAAGGCCCAGCGTGGCATCGTCTATATCGACGAGATCGACAAGATCTCCCGCAAGTCGGACAACCCCTCCATCACCCGAGATGTCTCCGGGGAAGGGGTACAGCAGGCACTGCTCAAGCTGATCGAAGGGACCATCGCTTCCGTACCGCCGCAAGGTGGTCGCAAGCATCCGCAGCAGGAGTTCTTGCAGGTTGATACCTCCAAGATCCTCTTCATCTGCGGCGGTGCCTTTGCCGGTCTGGACAAGGTGATCGAGCAGCGTTCCGTGAAGGGAACCGGTATCGGTTTTGGCGCCGAGGTGAAATCCAAGGATGCCAAGGCCACCCTGAGCGAGACCTTCGCCAAGGTAGAGCCGGAAGATCTGATCAAGTATGGTCTGATCCCCGAGTTCATCGGCCGTCTGCCGGTGGTCGCGACCCTGACCGAGCTGGACGAGTCTGCCCTTATCCAGATCCTGAAAGAGCCGAAAAACGCGCTGACCAAACAGTACGCTGCGTTGTTCGATCTGGAAGGGGTTGAGCTGGAGTTCCGTGACGATGCGCTCAACGCCATTGCCCGCAAGGCGATGGAGCGTAAAACCGGTGCTCGTGGTCTGCGTTCCATCGTGGAAGCCGTGCTGCTGGATACCATGTATGACCTGCCTTCTCTGGAAGGGGTCAGCAAGGTGGTGATCGACGAGACCGTGATCAAAGGGGACTCTGCGCCCTTGATGATCTACGAAAATCCCGAAACTCAGGCTGCTGCATCAGAGTAAATGTCTGATTTTTAATCAAATGGAAGGGGCTTTTTGCCCCTTTCATGCTTTTTACGGTTTCGGCGATTGAATCTCATCTCAGCGCCCCCATATACTCAGCCAAGCGCTTTGCCAACGGTATAACAAGCCGAGAGGACATATATGAACCTAGAGCGTTCAGAACGCATCGAGATTCCCGTCCTGCCTCTTCGTGACGTGGTGGTTTATCCCCACATGGTCATTCCACTCTTTGTGGGGCGGGAAAAATCCATTCGCTGTCTGGAAGCGGCCATGGAGCAGGACAAGAAAGTTCTGCTGGTGGCCCAGAAGGATGCGTCAACCGATGAGCCAACGGTGGAGGAGATCTTCACCGTCGGGACAGTGGCCAATATTCTGCAGATGCTCAAGCTGCCGGACGGCACCGTAAAGGTGCTGGTAGAGGGGGGACAGCGTGCCCGCCTGGAGCGGATGATCGACGACAAGGATTTCTTTGTCTGCGAGGCCCAGTACATCCCCTCCCAAGCCATTGAGGAGCAGGATCAGGAAGTGCTGGTTCGCTCCGCCATCGGCCAGTTTGAAGGCTATATCAAGCTCAACAAGAAGATCCCGCCCGAGGTACTGACCTCGATCTCGGCGATCGACGATGCTGCGCGTCTGGCAGATACCATGGCGGCCCACATGCCGCTCAAGCTGGAAGACAAGCAGAAGGTGCTGGAGATCGTCTCGGTTTCCGAGCGCATCGAATTCCTGATGGCGATGATGGAGTCGGAAATTGACCTGCTGCAGGTCGAGAAGCGCATCCGTACTCGCGTCAAGAAGCAGATGGAAAAGAGCCAGCGCGAGTATTACCTCAACGAGCAGATGAAGGCCATCCAGAAAGAGCTGGGTGAGCTGGAAGATAGCCCGGATGAGTTTGAAGCCCTCAATCGCAAGATTGAAGAGGCTGGCATGCCGGAAGATGCCCGTGAAAAGGCCCAGGCCGAGCTTGCCAAGCTGAAGATGATGTCTCCAATGTCCGCCGAGGCTACCGTGGTGCGCAGCTATGTGGACTGGATGGTACAGGTGCCGTGGAAGGCGCGCTCCAAGGTCAAGAAAGACCTTGGCAAGGCGCAAGAGGTGCTGGATGCCGATCACTATGGCCTCGAGAAGGTCAAGGATCGCATCCTCGAATATCTGGCGGTACAGGCACGGGTGAACAAGCTCAAGGGCCCCATCCTCTGTCTGGTTGGGCCTCCCGGTGTGGGCAAGACCTCGCTGGGCCAGTCCATCGCCAAGGCGACCGGTCGCAAATATGTGCGGATGGCCCTCGGTGGGGTACGTGATGAAGCGGAGATCCGCGGTCACCGTCGCACCTACATCGGTTCCATGCCCGGCAAGCTCATCCAGAAGATGGCGAAAGTCGGTGTGAAGAACCCGCTGTTCCTGCTCGACGAGATCGACAAGATGAGCTCGGACATGCGTGGCGATCCCGCATCCGCCTTGCTGGAAGTGCTGGATCCGGAACAGAACAACAGCTTCAACGATCACTACCTGGAAGTGGATTATGACCTGTCGGACGTCATGTTCGTGGCCACCTCCAACTCCATGAACATCCCGGGCCCCTTGCTGGACCGGATGGAAGTGATCCGTCTCTCCGGTTACACCGAAGATGAGAAGCTCAACATTGCCAAGCAGCATCTGGTTGCCAAGCAGATCCAGCGCAACGGCCTGAAAGAGTCCGAGATCACCATCGAAGATTCTGCCCTGGTCGGAGTGATCCGCTACTACACCCGCGAGGCGGGGGTGCGGAGTCTGGAGCGCGAGATCTCCAAGATTTGTCGCAAGGCGGTCAAGCGCATCCTGCTGGACAAGAGCATCAAGCATGTTCAGGTCAATCAGGAGAACCTCAAGGAGTTCCTCGGGGTGCAGCGTTTCGATTACGGCAAGGCCACCGACCAGAACCAGGTGGGTCAGGTGTGTGGTCTGGCGTGGACCGAAGTGGGGGGCGATCTGCTCACCATCGAGACCACCAACATGCCTGGCAAGGGCAAGCTCACTTATACCGGTTCCCTCGGTGACGTGATGCAGGAGTCCATCCAGGCGGCCATGACGGTCGTACGAGCCCGTGCCGAGAAGCTGCGCATCAACGCCGACTTCTACGAGAAGCGCGATATCCACGTGCACGTACCGGAAGGGGCAACCCCGAAAGATGGTCCGAGCGCCGGTATCGCCATGTGTACTGCCCTGGTCTCCAGCTTGACCGGTAATCCGGTTCGTGCTGATGTGGCGATGACAGGGGAGATCACCTTGCGCGGCGAAGTGCTGCCCATCGGTGGTCTCAAGGAGAAGTTGCTGGCAGCCCATCGTGGCGGCATCAAGCGAGTGCTTATTCCGAAAGAGAACGAGCGTGACCTCGAGGAGATCCCAGCAAACGTCAAACAAGACCTTGAAATTTATCCGGTTCGCTGGATTGACGAGGTGCTGGAATTGGCGTTGCAGGACAATCCACAGGGGTTTGAGCGCGTTTCTGTCGTGTAAATGTTGATGCGCCGCAAATTTGGCGCATTCGGCGGGTGGTTAAGGCTTGCATGCGCCCGATAACGGAAGTAGCCTTGACCACCGATCGGGTACTCGTGATGAGTCGCAATGCGTTGTGTGGCGCGGGTTTGCGCCAGATTGTCACTTGCAACTGATCAGGAGGCTTGCTATAAAACCTCCACTTGTTGTGGCCAGGGAAATCAGCGCCGCAGCGGTGTTTGATAAAAGGGGAATATAAGAGTGAATAAATCTCAACTGATTGACAAGATTGCAGACGGTGCCGATATCTCCAAAGCTGCCGCTGGCCGTGCGTTGGATGCCTTCATTGATGCTGTTGGTGAAGCGCTGAAAGAGGGTGACCAGGTTGCTCTGGTTGGTTTCGGTACTTTCGCTGTACGCGAGCGTGCTGCCCGTTCAGGCCGTAACCCGCAGACTGGCGCGACCATCGAAATCGCTGCTGGTAAAGTTCCTGCCTTCAAAGCCGGTAAGGCCCTGAAAGACGCTGTTAACTAAGTCGGTCGCTGATATCCGTCGGCTACCGTCCTTGGTCGCAGACCAGACAAGTTAGAGAGTCTTCTCTCATACTGATTGACCAAGGCGCATCGCAATCGGTGCGCCTTTTTATTGTTTACGCCCATCGAGTTCGGGAGCATAAGTACAAACATGATGTTGGATAAACTACGCGAAGGGGCGCAGGGCAAGGTAGCCAAGGTTATCTTGGGCCTGATCATCCTCTCCTTTGCCTTGGCTGGTGTAGGTAGTTACCTGAACGGCCCGGCCCGTACCGCCCCCGCCACCGTCAATGGCACCGAGATCAGTGCTGCGGCACTGGAAAATGCCTACCGTAACGAGCGCGCCCGCATGGAATCCCAGATGGGAGAGGCATTCAGCCAGTTGGCCGCGAACCCCGATTACATGAAACAGTTCCGCCGTGGCGTACTGGATCGCCTGATCGATCAGGCGCTGCTGGACAGCAAGGCCCGTGAACTGGGTCTGCGTATCAGTGACGAACAGATCAAACAAGCCATCGTGGCCATGCCGGAGTTTGCCGAGAACGGCAAGTTCAACAATGACCGTTACCTGCAACTGATCCGTCGTGCCGGCATGACTCCCGAAATGTTCCGTGACTCCCTGCGTCAGGACATGGTGCGTCAACAGTTGATGAGCGCCCTGCTGGGCACCGAATTCTCCCTCAAGGGTGAAGCGGAGCAGCTCGACAAGCTCTACAACCAGACTCGCGATCTGCGTCTGGTGCGTCTGGCTGCCGCCAACTACATGGCTGACGTTCAGGTCTCCGACAACGAGCTCGAGCAGTACTACAAGACCAATGGCGCCCGTTTCATGAACGACGAGCAGGTCAAGGTCGACTATCTGCTGCTGGACGCTGCCAACCTCGCCAAGGATATCAAGGTCACCGAGCAGGATGCCCAGGATTACTACGATCAGCACCAGGATCTGTTCCAGCGTGCCGAGCGTCGCCACGTGGCTCACATCCTTATCCCGTTTGGCAAGGATGAGAAAGCGGCCGAGCAGAAAGCAGAAGCCGTTTTGGCCAAAGCCAAGGCGGGCGATGATTTCGCTGCGCTGGCCAAGGCTGACTCTTCCGATACCTTCTCTGCCAAAAAAGGCGGTGAGCTGGACTGGTTCGAGAAAGGGGTGATGGATCCGGCCTTCGAGAAAGCCGCGTTCGCCCTGAACAAGGCTGGCGATCTCTCCGGCGTGGTGAAGAGCCCGTTCGGTTTCCACATCATCAAGCTGCTGGGGGTTGAAGCAGCCCAGACCAAGCCGTTTGCCGATGTGAAAGAAGAGACCATCACTCGTCTGCAAGCTGACAAGGCCAAGGAGAATTTCTTCGCCGAGCAGCAGAAGATGGCTGACAACAGCTTCGAAAACCCGGACTCGCTGGATCTGACCGCTGATGCCATGGGGATGAAGGTTCAATCTTCCGATTTCTTCACCCAGGCGACTGCTCCGGCTCCGCTGAACGATCCCAAGGTGCTCTCTGTTGCGTTCTCCGAACAGCTGCGCGATGACAACACCAACTCCGACGTGATCGAGCTGGCTGACGGCAAGGCGCTGGTGCTGCACATCACTGGTCACAAGCCCAAAGCGGTCAAGCCGCTGGCCGAGGTGAAAGAGCAGGTGATTGCCGCCATCAAGCATGACAAGGCTAGCGAAGTGGCCCGTGGCAAGGCCCAGGGCCTGCTGGACAAGCTGAAAGTTGGTGAGAGCATCACCGCCGATCTGACTGCACTCGGTCTGAAAGTGGAGACCCACAAAGGGGTTGCCCGCTTCGATCGCGAGCTTGATCAGAACCTGATTGCCCAGGCGTTCACGCTGCCCCATCCGATCGACGGCAAGCCGAGCGTGGCTCTGGTTGCCGAGACCAATGGTGACCGCGTTGTGGTTGCGCTGGACAAGGTCAACGTCCCTGCCGCCGCATCCGGTATGGCCGCCATGCTGCAAGCTCAGCTGGGTCAGGGCAAAGCCCAGGTGGATTACAAATCTCTGATCGACGAGTTGCGTAAAGCGGCCAAGATCGAGTACTTCACCAGCGTGGAAGCCACCGTCGAGTAATCGTCAGTTCAATTCAGTGAAAACGGCTCCTTGATGGAGCCGTTTTTTTATCTGTGGGCGAGGGGAATAATCAAGCCCAGCTCCCAGTGATCGCTGCGTAGCCGTAAGCCATATCAGTCGCCATAAACATGAGATATAAAAAAACCGGCACATAAGTGCCGATTTCTCATTGCTAGCTTGTGCTGCGCAGGGGTTACACCACGCCCTGAGTGCGCAGGTAATCCTCGTAGGTGCCGCCGAAGTCGCGGATACCATCTTCGGTCAGTTCCAGGATACGGGTCGCCAGAGATGAGACGAACTCGCGGTCGTGGGAGACGAAGATCAGGGTCCCCTGGTAGAGCTCCAGTGCCATGTTCAAGGATTCGATGGATTCCATGTCCAGGTGGTTGGTCGGCTCATCCATGATCAGGATATTGGGGCGCTGCATCATCAGCTTGCCGAACAGCATGCGACCCTGTTCACCACCGGAGAGCACCTTGACCGGCTTCTTGATGTCGTCCTGAGAGAAGAGCAGACGGCCCAGTATGGAGCGTACAGCCTGCTCGTCTTCGTTCTCCTGTTTCCACTGGGCCATCCAGTCGAACACGTTGAGGTCGGTGTCGAAGTCTTCGGCGTGATCCTGAGCGTAGTAACCGATCTGGGCGTTCTCGGACCACTTGATGGTGCCGGTATCCGGTGCCAGTGCGCCGACCAGGGTCTTGATCAGAGTGGATTTACCGATACCGTTGGTACCCAGAATGGCGACCTTCTCGCCCACTTCCATCATCATGTTGAGGCCCTTGAACAGGGGACCGTCGCCATAACCCTTGGATACACCTTCCACTTCCAGGATGTTGCGATAGAGCTTTTTGTCCTGCTCGAAGCGGATGAATGGGTTCTGGCGGCTGGAGACCTTGACGTCCTCAATCTTGATCTTGTCGATCTGCTTGAGACGAGAGGTCGCCTGACGGGACTTGGAGGCGTTGGCGCTGAAACGGGAGACGAAGGATTGCAGATCGGCGATCTGGGCCTTCTTCTTGGCGTTGTCGGCCAGCAGACGCTCGCGCGCCTGGGTGGCGGCCAGCATGTAGTCGTCGTAGTTGCCCGGGTAAACGCGCAGCTCGCCGTAGTCCAGATCCGCCATGTGGGTACAGACAGAGTTCAGGAAGTGACGGTCGTGAGAGATGATGATCATGGTGCTTTCACGTTCGTTGAGCACCTGCTCCAGCCAGCGAATGGTGTTGATATCTAGGTTGTTGGTCGGTTCGTCCAGCAGCAGGATGTCAGGGTTGGAGAACAGCGCCTGTGCCAGCAGCACCCGCAGTTTCCAGCCTGGGGCCACTTCGCTCATCGGGCCGTTGTGCTGCTCAAGGGGAATGCCGACACCCAGCAGCAGCTCGCCTGCACGCGCTTCAGCGGTGTAGCCGTCATATTCGGCGACCAGACCTTCCAGCTCGGCGGCCTTCATATAGTCTTCGTCGGTGGCTTCGAGGTTGGCGTAGATGGCATCGCGCTCGGCGATAGCCGCCCACAGCTCGGTGTGACCCATCATGACCACGTCCAGTACGCGCATATCTTCGTAGGCGAACTGATCCTGACGCAGCTTACCGATGCGCTCGTTGACGTCCAGGCTCACATTACCGCCAGTGGGCTCCAGATCACCACCGAGGATCTTCATGAAGGTGGACTTGCCACAGCCGTTGGCGCCGATAAGGCCATAGCGGTTGCCGCCGCCAAACTTGACGTTGATGTTCTCAAACAGCGGCTTGGCGCCGAACTGCATGGTGATGTTGTTGCTACTTAACAAGGTATGTGTCCCGATTGGTCTGTCAAATGGCGCGCATTATGGCACAGATCCCCCGAAAGTTTTAGCGAGAAGTGTGATCTTGATCGGGGCAAGCGGGGCGTGCAGCCGATTGATGGGCAATAAAAAAGCCGGCATGAAGCCGGCTTGGAAGGATGAACTTGATCTGTTAGTGGGAGGTGGCGCCAGAGGCTCCCAGCCCGGTTTGGGAGCGAACGAACTGCGGCAAGAACTTGGCATGTTCGTCGGCGGCGTTCTGGGAGCTGTCGGTGATGGAGAAGAACCAGATCCCGACGAAGGCCAACCCCATGGAGAAGAGGGCAGGGTATTCGTAGGGGAAGATGGCTTGGGCATGGCCCAGCACTTTCACCCACACGGTCGGGCCCAGGATCATCAGGGTTACGGCGCTCACCAGTCCCAGCCAGCCACCGTAGACGGCGCCACGGGTGGTCAGGCGTGACCAGAACATGGAGAGGAACAGTACCGGGAAGTTGCAGCTGGCGGCGATGGAGAAGGCCAGACCGACCATGAAGGCGATGTTTTGCTTCTCGAACAGGATCCCCAGACCAATGGCAACCACGCCCAGCACCAGAGTCGTCATCTTGGAGACACGCAGTTCATCGGTCTCGTTAGCCTTGCCCTTCTTCAACACGCTGGCATAGAGGTCATGGGAGACCGCAGAGGCTCCCGCCAGGGTCAATCCGGCAACTACCGCCAGAATGGTGGCAAATGCCACGGCGGAGATGAAGCCGAGGAACAGGCTGCCACCAACCGCATTGGCCAGGTGGACGGCTGCCATGTTGGTGCCGCCCAGCAGGGCGCCGGTGGCGTCCTTGAAGGCCGGGTTGGTGCTGACCAGCAAGATGGCGCCAAAGCCAATGATGAAGGTGAGGATGTAGAAGTAACCGATAAAGCCGGTGGCGTAGAACACCGATTTACGCGCCTCTTTGGCGTCACTCACGGTGAAGAAACGCATCAGGATATGGGGGAGACCGGCGGTACCGAACATCAATGCCAGCCCGAGCGAGATGGCGGAGATGGGGTCAGCAACCAGGCCACCCGGACTCATGATGGCGATCCCTTTCTCGTGCACCTTGACCGCTTCGCTAAACAGGGCACCGATATCGAAGTTGACCGATTTCATGACCATGATGGCCATGAAGCTGGCACCGGAGAGTAGCATCACTGCCTTGATGATCTGCACCCAGGTAGTGGCCAGCATGCCGCCAAACAGCACGTAGAGCACCATCAGGATACCGACCAGCACCACGGCCACATGGTATTGCAGGCCAAACAGCAGCTCGATCAGTTTGCCGGCACCGACCATCTGGGCGATCAGGTAGAGGGCGACCACCACCAGCGAACCGCAGGCGGAGAGGGTGCGGACTTCAGTCTGCTTGAGACGATAGGAGGCGACATCGGCGAAGGTATATTTGCCGAGGTTGCGCAGCCGCTCGGCGATCAGGAACAGAATGATGGGCCAGCCCACCAGAAAGCCGATGGAGTAGATGAGGCCGTCATAACCGGAGGTGTAGACCAGCGCGGAGATCCCGAGGAAGGAGGCGGCGGACATATAGTCACCGGCGATTGCCAGACCGTTCTGGAAGCCGGTGATACGGCCACCGGCCGCATAGTAGTCGGAAGCCGAGCGGTTGCGCTTGGAGGCCCAATAGGTGATGAACAGGGTGGCGGCCACAAAGACCACGAACATCACGATGGCCGATACATTGAGGGGTTGGCGTTGTACCTCGCCGGTCAGCGCATCCGCTGCCAGCAGGGGGGAGGAGGCCAGTGAGGCCAACAGCAGCCACTTGCCTTTCATGCTTTTTGCGCTCATGACTGCACTCCCTTGAGGATCTTCTGATTCAGCTCGTCAAACTCGCCGTTGGCCCGAAACACATAGATGCCGGTCAACACGAAGGAGGAGAGGATCAGTCCCACCCCGACCGGAATGCCACGGGTGACGGTGGTGCTGTCGCTGAGCGGGGTGCCCAGCCAACCGGGGGCAAAGGCGATGAGCAGAATAAACGCCAGGTAGAGTCCCAGCATCAGAGCCGAGAGGGCCCAGGCAAAACGCTGGCGCTTGGCGACCAGCTCCTGGAAGTTGGGATCTTGCTGGATCCTCAGATAGCTTTGCTGTTCCATTGCAGTTCTCCATGACATGAGTGTCAGCGGTGGATGGGGTAACCCCGACGAGCAGGCAATCTGCTCATGTAAGCAAAATGTGAATTAAATGTTATTTGTCGACAATTAGACTTTGGGATAAGCCAGTGGCGAGCCGCAGGTCAGGCGCAGGTAGATGAGCGCGGCCGTGGTGGCATCGGCAAGGGCGTCGTGGGCGGGCAGGGATGGCAGTTCAAGGTGGCTGCAGATGGCACTTAAGTGGAGGTCAATGGCCGCATCGGGATAGCGGCGATAGAGGTGGTCGTGATAGAGCTGGCTCACCTCGATCCCTCGCTGGGGCAGGGTCAATCCCCACAATTTCTGGCAGGCAAGATTGAGAATGCGCAGGTCGTAGGCGATGTGATAGCCCACCAGTTCGCGCGGGCCGATATAGTCGAGTAGCAGGCGCAGCGCGGCTTCCAGCTCCATTCCCTGTTGCAGATCCTGATGGCGCAGACCGTGGATCACCACAGATTGGCTGGTCAGGCTGGCCGGTGGCTGTACCTTGATGGCGAGGGCCTCGCCGGTCAGCAGCCGGTTGCCCTGAATGCGCACCGCCCCGATGGAGACGATCTCGGCCTGCTCGGGATCGAGACTGGTGGTCTCGAAATCGAGGGCGATCCGTTCATCTTCCGGTGGGGTGGCAAAGAGCGGCGCGAACTCGCCCATTCGGAACGCACGGCCATACCAGTAGCGTCGAACGCGGCTCAACATGGTTATTGTCTCAGACGAAAGTGCAAGGTGAGCCACTGCTGGAATTTCTTCACCTGATGCAGCGCCTGACGCAACAGATCCCGCTCGCTGTGGCTAAGCTCGCTTGTCTGCACCCGACTATTGCCTCCCTTTAGCTGGCTGCGCAGCCTCAGCCGGATAAAGAGCCGAAACGCCTCCGCCAGATTGCTGCCATAGTCGGCACTGAGCCGATCGGCGGCCACCAGCGCATCGATACGCCCCAGGGTTGAGGTTTCCAGAATGCCTGCCTCAAGGGCCAACATGCGGATACCGTGCACCAGCGGGAACAGGCCGCCCCGCTTCAGATCCAGCCCTTCCGGTGGCTGCTCCAGCCGGCCAAACAGGGTGAGCGGCGCGTGAAAGGCCACCGCTGGTCGCACCATCTCCGCCAGCAGATCCCGCCTGTCCGCCAACTGCTCGCGCAGCGCTCTGGCAACCGGCAGATGGAGCTGTCGATCCCCCGCGATGGGGTGAGCATCGGCCAGGGTGGCGAGCCAGAGCAGCTCATCCTCCTTTGCCGTAGTACAGGCGCTGGCAATAGCGCTTTGCCACTCGCTGCCCGTTTTCACCCAGGCCGGATTGTTCACCATCACCTGCCCGGGGCACAGCGGGTAGCCGAGCCGCTCCAGCAGGGCGCTGAATTCGGCCAGATCGGCTGCCTGGGTGGGCCATGCCAGCCCCTCTGGCAGGATCAGGGCGTTGTCCTGATCGGTTTTGAGGATCTGCTCGCCGCGCCCCTCCGAGCCCAGCATCAACAGGCAGACTCTATCCTGCACCTCGGGGGAGATCACCAGCGCAAAGGCTTTGGCGATCAGCTGTTCGTTGATGGTGGCGATGAGCTTCATCAAAAAGGCGGTGTGGATCCCTTGGGCAAACAGGGATCGGGTCAATTGCTGCTGCTCGCGGGCCACCGCCTCCAGCGCCGGCAGGCTGTCGGCACGGGCGATGCGCAGGGTCAGCACGTGGGAGTGGGTCGAGAAGAGCCCCAGCACCTGAGTCAGTTGCAGGATCCCCGCCACCTCGTTGCCACGCCACACCACCAGTCGCTTGATGCGATGGCGGGTCATCAGCAGCAGGGCATCAAACAGATAGCTCTCCAGCGGCAGACCAATCAGAGGAGTAGGGGTCAGCACAGAGAGGGGGGCCGTCAGCGGCAATCCCTTGAGGGTCAGGGCGTGGAGCAAAGTCTTGCGGGTTGCCAGCGTGAGGGAGCCATCGTGGGCGGGGTAGAGCAGGCAATCGGTCCCCTTGCTCACCATGGCTTCGGTCGCCGCCAGCAGTGACAGCTTGCTGTCGACGATAAGCGGTGCTTGCAAGTGGCCGGGTTCGATGCGGGTCAGGATAAATTCCGCCAGATTCTTCTGACCCAGTTGTTCGCGTTGCTCCTGCTGGCGCTGGCGTTCGGCCAGATTGGCGGTGAAGTAGCTGGCAAACTGCGGATCCTGCTCACAGAGCGCCAGAAAGGTGTGGCGAGGGATGAGCTGACAGAGGCTATCTTCCAGCGCGGTGAAGCGGTGGCGGCAGCGGCCATCAAACTGGGCGCGCACATCGAACAGATCATCGACCCCGTAATCACCAAACTGGTGGTGAGGAGCAGACTCTTCCACCGCCCCCTTGATGATGAGATAGAGGCCGGGAGGCTCCTCCCCCTCCTTGAGCAGCAGCTCCCCGGCCCGAAAATAGCAGAGCGAGAGGTGACGGGAGAGCCGCTCGCGCGCCTCCTCATCCAGTCGGTCGAACGGTGGTCTGGCAAAATTGAACAGGGTTGACATGACAGCGTCCTCTGCTGGCTTGCGGCACACATGCAGCTCCCAGTGTGACAAAGGGAGGGGGAGGCGACCAGCCGACTTTAGTCTCAGCTGTACCGCCTGTTCACACTCTGATAACGTGGTGGTATGACCAGTGAGTCAGTTTCAGGGATCAAGGAGAGGACAAGGGAGATGGAAAAACCAAGGATCAAGTGTGAGATCCACGACGGGATTGCCGAAGTGATGCTGACGCGGGGGGATAAACTCAATGCGCTGGACCGCGCCATGTTCAGTGCCATCGATGAGACGCTGACGCAACTCGCCCGGCACAAGGGGCTGCGGGCGGTGATCCTGCATGGCGAGGGGCGAGCCTTCTGCGCTGGGCTGGATGTGAAATCCATGCTGAGACAGCCGGTGGCGGCGCTCGATATTCTCAAGCGTGAAGCGGACGAGGCGACCAATCTGGCACAGCGGGTTGCCTATGGTTGGCACCAGCTGCCGGTGCCGGTGATTGCGGTGACCCAGGGAGTCTGTTTTGGCGGTGGTCTGCAGATTGCGCTCGGCGCCGATTTTCGCTTCAGCACCCCCGATTGCCGCTTCTCGGTGATGGAGATCAAGTGGGGCATCATTCCCGACATGAGCGGCAGCGTCACCATGCGCAACCTGATGGGGCTGGATACCGCTATGGAGCTTGCCATGAGCGGGCGCGAGCTGGATGCCGTCGAGGCCAAATCCCTCGGGATGGTGAGCCGAGTCTGCGCCGATCCGCTGGTGGAGGCGCGGGAGTTTGCCCGCACCCTGATCACCAAGTCACCGGATGCGCTGGCGGGGATCAAGCAGCTCTACAGTCAGGCTTGGGCCCGCAGCGACGAGGCGATGCTCAAAGAGGAGACCCGGTTGCAAAAGCAGATCCTGGGGCTACCCAATCAGTGGCGGGCCACCCTTAACAGCCTGTTTCGCTGGCGGCTGTCCTTCGGGCCGCGCCGCAATCCGCTTTGAGATGAGGTGACAGGAAAAAGAAATGGCAGCCGAGGCTGCCATTTCTATTGATGTTTTATGTCGTTCTGGTTCAGGAGGTCTTGCGATCCTGATCCGGCTCGAACTGATGGCCCGATTTCTCCCGCTCAAGGTTCTCTTCGGAGCGCTTGCCCACCCAGTAATCGGCGTTCTTGATGCCGAGCTTCTCCGGGTGGAATACGGGGTCAATCCCTTGTGCCTGCTGCGCTTCATAATCCTTCAGACAGGTGAAGGCGGTCTTTTGCAGCAGCAGGATGGCGATGATGTTGAGCCATGCCATCAGGCCGACCCCGATATCACCCATGCCCCACGCCAGATCCGCCGTCTTGACGGTGCCGTAGACGGTGGCAGCCATCAGCGCAATCTTCAGCAAGAAGGTGAGCCAGGGGCGATTTATCTTGCGGTTGATGTAGGCGATGTTGGTTTCGGCGATGTAGTAGTAGGCAACGATGGTGGTGAACGCGAAGAAGAACAGCGCGATAGCCACGAAAATGCTGCCAAAGCCCGGCATCATGCTCTCCATGGCGGTCTGCACATAGCCCGGGCCTGCTGCGATACCGGCAATACCTGTGTAGATGGCGGCGCCGTCCGGCCCTTGTACGTTATAGAGACCGGTGATCAGCAGCATAAAGCCGGTGGCGGAGCAGACGAACAGGGTGTCGATATAGACGGAGAACGCCTGCACCAGACCCTGCTTGGCCGGGTGGCTCACTGCCGCAGCAGAGGAGGCGTGCGGTCCGGTACCCTGACCCGCTTCGTTGGAGTAGACCCCGCGTTTTACCCCCCACATGATGGCTAGACCCAGAATAGCACCGAAACCGGCATCCAGACCGAAGGCGCTCTTCCAGATCAGCAGGATCACGCCCGGCAGCTGGCCGATATTGAGGGCGATGATGACGCAAGCCACGATGATGTAGCCCAGCGCCATAAAGGGTACTACGGTACTGGCGAAGTTGGCGATGCGCTTGACGCCACCGAAGATAATAAAGCCGAGCAGCAGCGCCAGACCGGCGGCTGTGACGTTCGGATCGATATTAAAGGCGGTCTGCAGGCTTGAACCGATGGAGTTGGCCTGCACGCCCGGCAGCAGCACGCCGCAGGCGAAGACGGTGGCGATGGCGAAGGTCCAGGCGTACCATTTCATGCCAAGCCCTTTCTCGATATAGAAGGCCGGGCCGCCGCGGTATTCACCGTTGATCTTCTCTTTGTAAACTTGACCCAGAGTGGACTCCACGAAGGCGGAGCTGGCGCCGAGGAAGGCAACCATCCACATCCAGAACAGGGCGCCCGGGCCACCGAAGGTGATGGCGGTGGCCACACCGGCGATGTTACCGGTACCAACGCGACCAGCCAGGGTCATGGCCAGCGCCTGGAAGGAGGAGACACCGGCATCGGTGCTCTTGCCATCAAACATCAGGCGCACCATCTCTTTGATATGACGCAGTTGCAAAAAACGGGTGCGCAGGGAGAAGTAAAGACCGACCCCCAGACACAGGTAGATGAGCGCAGGGCTCCAGATTACACCATTGATGGCATTGACGATTTCATTCATGTACAACAACTCCTTTGTTGTGTTTGTGGCGCTGTCTTGGCGAGATCTTGGCCTCGCTCTCTGTCACTGTTTTCGGCCCTGTTTGTTAACAATCCAGTTAACAAATGAGCGCGAGGTTGAGGGGTTAAGCAGAGCGCAAACACGCGCCATGCATGGCTTGTAACATATCGAGTTGTATCGGTGCTTCCCAGCGAAAAATGTTGCCTTGTTGCAAATTTGTGAATTGACAAGGGTGGGGGGATAATGGCAGGCAGCGTTTTCTATGAGTAAAGATGAGATCCTCCTTGTTGATCTGCGCCGGACAATGTGACGGGCGTAACACAATGGAAAGCAAACATGAGGCCAACAATGAAAAATGACCCTGAGACGTTGACGATCCGTCCCCCTGAGGCCGACGACGGGAGCGCCATCGCCCACCTGTTCAGCCAATTGGGGTATCCTGCCGAAGGCGCTGACGTGACGGCGCGCCTGTTGGCGCCGGATCCCGCGAGCGTTGTGCTGCTCGCATCCCTGGCCGACAAGGTGGTTGGCGTGCTGGTGTGGCACAAGCTGGCACCGCTGCATGTTGCACCAGCTTGGGGCCTGATCTCGGCGCTGGTTGTCGATGAAGGGGCAAGAGGGGCGGGAGTGGGCGCAGCCTTGCTCAAAGGAGCAGAAGCGATGGCGCGGGCCGCAGGTTGCGCCCAGCTGGAGCTATCCAGCAGCCTCAAGCGCGAGGCGGCCCACCGTTTCTATCTGGCGCAGGATTATCAGGAGCGGCCGAAACGGTTCGTCAAACTGTTGTGACCTGTTGTTTGCATCAAAAGAAGGAGTAGGCGTGCTGGGATGGTTCAAATGGCTGGGTGGTCGCCCGCAAACGCCCATGAGTGAGGATGAGTTGGCGCTGTGGCGTCAGGCGCTGGCGGCAGTGCCCATCTTGCAAGGGCTCAGCGACACCGAGCAGACAACGCTTATCGGCTTGGGGCAACAGCTGCTCAAGCGCAAGACCCTGACCCTGATCGGGGTCGAGCTCAGCCCACGCCAACAGGCGGTGCTGGCGCTACAGGCGGCGTTGCCCATTCTTCATCTCGGTATCGACTGGTATCGCGGCTTTCACGAAATCATCATCATTCCCGAACCCGTCACCCGGCGTCAGGAGGTGCAGGATGAGTTCGGGCTGGTGAGCGAGTTTGAAGAGGAGAACGCTGGTGAATCCTGGCCGCAAGGGCCGCTGGTGCTGGCCTGGAGCGAACTGCAGCAGGATGGTGACTGGGACGGCTTTAATCTGGTGATCCACGAGCTGGCTCACAAGCTCGACATGCTGGGCGGTGAGGCGGACGGCGCGCCGCCGTTGCCGGGGCAGATGAGCAGCCTGCTGTGGCAACAGGCATTTCAGAGCGCCTTCGATACGCTGTGCCAGCAGCTTGATCGGGACGAAGTGACCGATATCGATCCCTATGCTGCCGAACATCCCGCGGAGTTTTTTGCCGTCAGCTGCGAGTGCTTCTTTACTGATCCGCTGCGGCTGCAGCAGGTCTATCCCGCGGTATACCGGCAACTGAGCCAGTTCTTTAGCCAGGATCCCGCGCAGCGTTTTCCCGCGACCCGCTTGCTGGCGGGGGAGGTGGACGCCGGGTCACTTAGCTGATAACCGATCGGTTGAATGGTTATTCGAGATAGCAAAAAGGCACCCGAGGGTGCCTTTTTCACAATCTGAGTGGCTTGCCTATCAGGCAGCGGCTTTCAGCTGTACGGCGGCGGCTTTCTTGTGATCGCCGATTGGCATCACGGTGCGGCCGAACTGCTCGTTGATCACGGTGGCCATGGCCAGGTAGATGGCGCTGGCGCCACAGATGATGCCTTCGAAACCGGCGATGGTGCCGATCAGGGTGCTGCCGGTGAAGTCACGGGCGGCCAGCAGGAAGAACATCTCGTATGTTGGGCTAAAAAGGTAGGTTGGTGCTGAACGAAGTGAAGCCCAACGTTTGTACCGTGAAATATGCTTGTCAATCTGTTTACTGCTCTGCCACATCCTCGTTTATCCCGCTCTGGTTGACGTAATCATGCTCGCCTGTTGGGCTTCGCTATGCTCTGCGCCAACCTACAAATCACGCTATCTCAACCCTGCCGCCGCTGGGGCCCATCAGCGGATCACGCTTGGCGATAATGCTCCCTCAGATTTCACCTGTAAAAATGCCGACCCTCGGGTCGGCAGTTTCAAGAAATAGGGTGTGGGGCGAAACAGTATGAGAAATGGTTGCCCTCTATCGCCGGGCTATTTATCCGCCTTGCCCGCCGCATCGGCAAGTTTGGCCAGCTGTTTGTCATACCAGGCTACCGGGCGGTTCTCATCTTCCGCTCGTTCTTTGCGCCGGATGGCGTTGCGCACCGCCATGGCGCCCAGCCAGCGAAAGGGCTCGGGCGGGAAGTAGCCGCGCGGGCCGCTGACCAGCGCACATTCACGCCACGGTTTGTCCTCCTCCCGCACTTCATCGCGCACCAAAGCCGCCAGGATCTGGCCGCCGATCCAGCTTTGCGCCACTCCGTTGCCGGAGTAGCCGAGACCATAGACGATATTGGGCTGCCCTCGCCAGTGGCCGAAGAAGGGGAGGCCATCCACCGAGCGGTCGGAGGCGCCGCACCAGCTGGCTGCGATGGGCACCTCTTTAAGCGCCGGAAAGAAGCGGCGCAGGGTGCGGGTGAGGGGGGCAAGATAGCGGCTGGGGGCATCAAACTCGGCTAGATGGCGGTTGGCAAAGGCGAAGGTGTTGCCCCCCTTGCCCAGCATCAGCCGCCCTTGCGGGGTGGATCGGTAGTAATGGACAAAGGTGCGGCCATCCACCACGGAGCGGCCGTGCTCAAGCTGCTGGGCAGCCAGTGCATCCGGTGCGGGGTCGGTTATCACCATATCGGAGGAGACCAGCACTATGCTGCGGCGAAACTCGCGAAAGTGCTGCACCATGGCGCTGTTGAGGGCCAGCACCACCTTGCGGGCACGCACCTCGCCCTGTGGCGTTTGCACCCGCGCAGGCTGGCCCGCCTCAAGGCGCCGCATAGGGGAGTGTTCATAGACCTCGACCCCCAGTTCCAGCGCCACCCGCAGCAGGCCGCGCACCAGCAGTGCCGGTTGCACCGAACCGGCGTGGGGGCTGTAGAGCCCCTCCAGATGAACGTGGGAGCCGCTCTGGCTCGCCAGTTCACCCTCCGCAATCGCCTGCCACTGGTTAAGACCGGCGCGCTGTAGCTCCTGCAATACCGGCTCCATCAGGCCGCGCTGCGCCTCGCTGGTGGCGGTGTAGCAGGTGCCCTCGACCCTCAGCTCTGCCTCTATGTTGTGCTGTTCGCAGAAGTGGGCGATCTCGTGTACCGCCTGCTCGGATCTTTGTACCAGCCATGCGGCCTGCTGCTCGCCAAACAGGCGCCTTAACGTCAAATACTTCGCCGACCAGGTGAGCAGGCAGCCGCCGTTGCGCCCGGAGGCGCCGCTGCCGCAGCGATCTTTTTCCAGCACCATGATGCGTAAGGCAGGCTCGGTCTGTTTAAGGGCGATGGCGCTCCATAGCCCGGTAAAACCGCCACCGACGATGCAGACATCGGCCTCGTGGTTGCCGACTAGGGGCGTGGGCGGCGCGGGCTGTTCGGCGGCGAGCGCTTCGGCCAGCCAGAAGGGGAGAGTGGACATGATGACTCCTCGATAAGGTTATTGGTGGCGCCAGCGCTGGGTGCAATCCAGCAGGGCGCGGCTCAAAAAGAGCTGGAGCAGCTTGACGGTGGCGGCGGCCAGCAGGATCAGGGTGGCCATGGCGGCGGCCGCGGCGGTATCGCCGGAATCCTCCATGTTCAGCACGGCGATGGAGGCGAGCACGCTGTCGCTCGAGTAGAGGAAGATCACCGCCGAGGTGGTGGTCATGGCGTTGACGAACAGATAGATAAAGATCTCCAGCAGTGCGGGCAGGGAGGCGGGCAGGGTGACTCGCCAGAACGCCTTCCAGAGCGGAATGCGTAATGAGATGGCCACCAGCTCCAGCTCCTTGGGCAACTGCTTGAGGCTGGTCAGCGCCGTCATATGACCCACCGTGTAGTAGTGGATGACGCAGGAGAGCACCATCAGCGGCAGAGTGCCATAGAGGCCGCCAAAGAGCGGATTGCCGTTGAAAAAGAAGATGTAACCGAGCCCCAGCACCATGCCGGGCACCGCCAGCGACAGCATGGCAAGCAGGTGTAGCAATTGGCGCAGCGGCGCAAAGTGGCGGCCCTTCTCCTGCGCCCAGGCCAGCACCATCACCAGCACGGTGCCGATAAGCGCGGTATAGAGGCCCAGCTGCAAGGTGTTGGTAAAGGGCTGCCAGCCGTAGACGCTGTTGCTGTCAAAGGCGTAGTGATCCAGCGTCAGAGCGAGGTTGTAGGGCCAGAACTGTACCAGGGAGCCGTAAATGGCCATCCCCACCAGCGCCAGAAACAGCAGGGCCCAGAGCATGCACCAGCCGAGCGCCAGCAGATCCCGCAGCCGATGGGGTTTGGGCTGATAGGGCACCGCCTTGGTGCTGCTCTGCTCCTGCATCTTGCTGCGTACCCTGTGTTCCAGCGCAAAGCTCAATAGTGCCGGCAGCAGCAGGGTGACGCTGGCAACGGCGCCCAGCGAGAAGTACTGCATCCCGATCACCTGCCGGTAGATGTCGGTGGCCAGCACGCTGTACTGGCCGCCAATCACCTTGGCAACCCCGAAGTCGCAGATGGTGAGGGTGAAGACGGCGATGGCGGCGCTGAGCAGGCCATAACGGGCGGTAGGCAGGGTGACAGTGACAAAGGTGCGCCAGCCGCTGCTGCCCAGCACCCGGGAGGCTTCATAGAGGCGGGCGTCGCTCTGGCCGAGCGCAGTGATAAGGATCATCAGGGCGTGGGGGAAGCACCAGAAGCCCAGACCAATGACGATGCCGATGGGGCCGTAGATGCTCTCGCCGCCGAGCAGCCCCTTGGCGATCCCCTGATTGCCAAACCAGTAGACCAGACTGATGGCGGGCAACAGGGAGGGCATCAACAGCGGGATCAAACCGATGAGGCGAAACAGGGGCTTGCCCGGCATACAGGTGCGGGTGAGGGCGTAGGCGTAGCCAAAGGCGATGGTCACCACCAGCGCGGTGATCAGCACCCCGAGCCAGAGGGTGTTGCCGATGGTGCGCCCCAGATGAGGGGAGTCGAAGTAGGCGCTGAAGTTGGCAAGGCCCACCCAGAGGCCGTTCTCATCCTGCAGGCTCTTTTGCAGCATGGTGAGCAGCGGCAGCAGCAGACCGCCGGTGAGCAGGGCAATGCCGAGCACCAGCAGGATCAGTTGCAGCAGCTGATCCCGGCTCCAGCCACGACAAAGCCGCTGCCAGCGAGAGTCATGGCGGGCTGTCGCTGGCGGCAACAGGGAGGAGGTCACAAAGGGGGCAGTCATGGGCGATCTCCTTCAAACAGCTGCATCGCTCCGGCGGGCCAGTGCAGCGAGCAGCGCATGCCACTGCGCCAGCCACCCTGTTCGTGGCGGGGCAGCTCGTGGGTCGGGCGCTCCACCAGAATTTGCTGCGGGCCCAGATAGGTGTCGGCGGTGCAGATAAGGCGCTGGGCGGCGCCGAGAAACTCCACCTGATCGATGGTTGCTTCAACGCCATGTTGGCCAAGATACGGCTCGCTCGGCGCACTCAGGGTGATTGCCTCGGGGCGGATCGCCACCTGCAATTTGCTGCCGGCAGCGGCCTGGTTGGCAAGTGTCAGCTGTTGTTCGTTGAGGCGCACCTGATTGGGGCTCAGCACCAGGGTGTCGAGGAAGTTCATGGTGCCGACAAAGCTTGCCACGAAACGGCTGGCAGGCTGGTGGTAGATCTCCTGCGGGGTGCCCACCTGTACGATGCGGCCGCCCTCCATCACCACGATGCGATCAGCCATGGTCAGCGCCTCTTCCTGATCGTGGGTCACCATGATGGTGGTGATGCCAAGGCGCTGCTGCAGGGCGCGGATCTCGCTGCGAAGATGGGTGCGCACCAGCGCATCCAGCGCGCTGAGCGGTTCGTCCAGCAACAGCAGGCCAGGGGAGAGGGCCAAGGCCCGGGCCAGCGCCACCCGCTGCTGCTGGCCGCCGGAGATCTGGCTCGGGTATTTGTGGGACTGGGCAGTGAGATCCACCAGCCCCAGCCAGTGGTCCACCCGTTCCTTGATGAGATCCCGCGCCAACCCCTGATTCTCAAGGCCGAAGGCGATGTTCTGGGCAACCGTCAGGTTGGGGAAGAGAGCATAGGACTGAAACACGATGCCAAAATCGCGCTCCTGGGGCGGCAGGCGGGAGATATTGCGCCCCCCTTGCCAGATCTCGCCGCTGTCCGGCAGATCCAGCCCGGCGATGGCTCTGAGCAGGGTGGTCTTGCCGCAGCCGGAGGGGCCGAGAAAGCAGATAAACTCCCCCGGCTCAATGGTCAGAGAGATCCCCTTGAGGGCTTGAAAAGCACCGAACTGCTTGTTGAGATGTTGAATGTCCAGATAGGGCTGGGTCATGGTTCGACTCACTACTGATTTGGTATATACCAGTTTGCGGGTGAAGTGTGACGGTCAGGTGATCGGGGGATGACAGCTTGATGACAGTCAGATGACGACGGGTCGTCAGCAAGTGGCTGGGCCCTGTGTGAATGGGCGAAGCGTCGCTAATGGAATGCAATACAAACTCGGGAAGTTAAAACCAAAAAGCGAAGGCCAACAGCTGTTGGCCTTCGACTGGCAGTTTATTGGCGGCGGTGTGTCTGGCGTGAACAAACCGCCGCCCTTCACGCTTACTGTTTGGCTTCGGTCTTGCCGTCGAAGCTGGCGCTCCACTGGGCCAGGATGGTGTTGCGCTCGCGGGCGGCCCAGCTAAAGTCGTTGTCGATCATCTGGCCTTTGATATCCGCCGGATAGCCCGCTCTCGGTTGGGCCACATCGGGGATGGCGACCACGGCGAACGATTTGTTGTAGAGGGCGTTGGCCTGTTCGGTGGCGGCAAAGTCGAGCAGCTGTTTGGCTGCTTCCAGCTTGGGGGTGCCCTTGATGATGGCGGCAGCTTCCATATCCCAGCCCGACCCCTCTTTAGGGAACACCACCTCGATGGGGGCGCCCTTGGCCTTGAGGCTGGTAGCCGGGAAGTCGAAGGAGATACCGATCACCGTTTCACCGCTGGCGGCCAGCTTGCAGGGGGCGGAGCCCGAGTGGGTGTAGCGGTCGATGTTCTGGTGCAGGCCGTTCATAAATTGCCAGCCCTGCTGCTCGCCCATGGTCTGCAGCCAGCCAGCAACGCTCAGGTAACCGGTGCCGGAGGAGCTGGGGTTGGGCATGATCACCTTGCCCTTGTAGATGGGCTTGGTGAGGTCGGCCCAGCTGGTGGGGGCCGGGATTCCCTGTTTCTCGGCCTCTACCTTGTTGAAGCAGATGGCGCTGAAGAAGGCGTCCAGACCGATCCAGTGCGGCTCGGCCTTGTTGTCGCGAAAGCGGCTGTCGAGCTTGTCCAGTCCTTTCGGTGCATAGGCATTGAGCATCTGCTGCTGATCGAGCTGCATCAGGCTGGTGGCGGCCAGTCCCCACACCACATCCGCTTTGGGCTGGGCTTTTTCTGCCAGCAAGCGGGCGGTGACCACGCCGGTGGAGTCACGCACCCACTTGATGTTGATATCCGGATGCTGGCGTTCGAACGCGGTTTTCAGCTCGTTGAGCTGCTCCGGTTCGAAGGCGGTGTAGACGGTGAGATCGGTCGCGGCCAGTGCCGGGGCGGTCATGGCAGCCAGCACGGCGGCGGCCAGCAGATGGGTTCCCTGTTTCATCCTCTTCTCCAGTTAAATTGGTTTGGTATAAACCAGATTGGTCGAGAGAGAGGCTAGGGGATCTTTATGACGTGACCGTGACAGCCCCGTGACGTTTTGCCGTTCCTGATTTATCCGTGACTAATCCTGGGTATCCACCTCGATCTCCAGACTGTCGTGGCGCCAGTACTCCAGATCGAAGTCGAGCACCCGGCCGTGCTGATCGAAGTTGAGCCGCTCGAGGCGCAGGGCGGGTAGGCCGGCGGTGGCCCCCAGCGCCTTGGCTACCTCGTCCGGCAGGGCGGTGGGGAAGAAACGCACCTGCATGCGGGCATAATGAAGATCGTAATGGGCTTGGTAGATCTCGGTCAGACTGCCGTTGAGATCCAGCTCCAGCAGGCCGGGCACCCGCTCTGGCAGGCAGTGGTTCTCGCAGTAGCAGATGGCGCGCCCGTTGGCGTAGCGCAGCCGCTTGAGCAAAAAGAGGCTGTCAAACGGCTTGAGCTGCAACTGCGCCATCAACGCGGGCGGCACCGCCTGGCGGTTTTTCTCCAGCAGCTCGGTGCGCGGCTCACCCCCTTGCTCCCGCACTATCTGGTGAAAGTTGGAGGTGCGTCTGGGGTTCAAGCGAAAGCGCGGCGGGGTGACAAACCAGCCGCGGCGATCCTCCCGATAGATAAGGCCGTTCGCCTCCAGCTGCACCAGCGCCTCGCGGATGGTAACCCGGGTGGTGCCATAGAGTTCCCCCAGCAGCCGCTCGGAGGGGAGCTTGTCGTTGGGGGCCAGCCCCCCCGCCAGGATCTGGTTGGCGAGGGCATCCTTGATCTGCAGATATTGCGGTTTGCTCATGAAAATCCCTGGTTTTGCAATAAGTTGTGCAATGAGTTGGGCAATGGGCTGGGCACAGGGCAGGACACCTGCCCGGTCGTTAAAGGGCAGCATCAACATGCGTTGGTAGATACCAGCATCGCCCCTGTTGTTCAGGCTTCCTAGATTATCGCGATCCCGGCGCTGAAAATGAATTTTTTGTTGCACGTAGCGCCACCCCTTTGACCTTGGCGGGGCAGTTACCCACAATGCGCTCATTCTGGTATATACCAAAAGGAGCGAAGTCATGACCCATATTCCTGCGGCCCCTGCTGCCGTCGATTACCTGCTGCTGACCCCGGGCCCCCTCTCGACCACCGCGACTGTGCGTGCCGCCATGCTGCAAGACAGCTGCACCTGGGATGCGGACTACAACCAAGGTGTGGTGGAGCCCATCCGCCGCGAGCTGGTGCGCCTCGCCACCGGCCCTGAATATGAAAGTGACTACAGCGCCGTCTTGCTGCAGGGCAGTGGCAGCTATGTGGTGGAGAGCGTACTGGGCTCGGCGATAGGCGTCGATGAGTGTCTGCTGATCATCAACAACGGTGCCTACGGTGCCCGCATGGGGGAGATGGCCCGCTGTCTTGGCCTGCGCCACCACGAGTTGGATTGCGGCGAGACCAACCGCCCCGAACCCGCCGCCATCGAGGCGATGCTGGCGCGCCACCCCGAGATCACCCATCTGGCCATGGTGCACTGCGAGACCACCACCGGTATGCTCAACCCCCTTGAGGAGGTGGCTGAGCTCTGCCAGCGCCGCGGCATCCGCCTGATCGTCGATGCCATGAGCAGCTTTGGCGGTATCCCCATCGACATGGGTCGCCTTGGCATCGAGTTTCTCATCAGCTCGGCCAACAAGTGCATTCAGGGGGTGCCGGGTTTTGGTTTTGTCATCGCTCGCCGCGCCGCGCTGGTGGCCTGCGCCGGTCGCGCCCGCTCGGTCTCCCTCGACCTGCATGCCCAGTGGCAGACCATGGAGCAGCAGGGGGGCAAGTGGCGCTTTACCTCGCCCACCCATACAGTGCTTGCCTTTGCCCAGGCCCTGCGCGAGCTGGACGAAGAGGGGGGCATTGCCGCCCGTCATCAGCGTTACAGTGAAAATCAGCGCACCCTGGTGGCGGGGATGGCGGCGCTCGGCTTTGCGCCGCTGCTGCCAGAACAGTGGCAATCTCCCATCATCACTGCCTTCTACTCTCCGGCCCACCCTGACTACCGCTTCGCCGACTTCTACCAGCGGCTCAAGGCGCAGGGTTTTGTTATCTATCCAGGCAAGGTCTCCCAGGCCGATTGCTTCCGTATCGGCAATATCGGCGACGTGACCCCTGAGCGGGTGCGCGATCTGCTCGCCGCCATGGCCAGCGCCTGCTACTGGCAAGGGGACGCGCGATGACCAGCATGCTGGCTCAGGGTCGTGATCTGCGTGGCCGCGATTTGCATGACCATAAGCTACACGGCAGCGGCCGTGCCGACAGCGAAGGGGATATCAACCTCGGCGAGGGGCGGGCGCGCTGGTGGGCGGGCCAGAGCGAAGATGTACGGGCCGGATTGGCGGAGGATAGCCGCTATTTCCTCCATCAGGCGCTCTCCACCCCCTGTCTCGATCTGCTTGAGGGGGCGCAGGGGAGCTGGTTGACCAGCGTATCGGGCAAACGCTATCTCGATTTTCACGGCAACAGCGTCCATCAGCTGGGCCACGGTCACCCCAAGGTGGTGGCCGCGGTGCAGCAGCAACTCGCCGATCTGCCGTTCGCGCCCCGTCGCTACACCCATCAGGTTGCCATCGACTGCGCCCGCACCCTGGCTGAACTGGCCCCCGGCGATCTCAACCGGGTGCTGTTTGCCCCCGGCGGCAGCGAGGTGGTGGGGATTGCCCTGAAGCTCGCCCGTTTCATCACCGGCAACAGCAAGGTGGTGTCCCTCTGGGATGCCTTTCACGGCGCCTCTCTCGATGCCATCTCGGTCGGTGGCGAGGCCTGCTTTCGCACCGGTATGGGCCCGCTGATGGCCGGGGTGGAGCGCATCCCACCCCCCACCCGCTATCGCGGCGTCTGGTATCGCGGGGAGGGGGATGACCTGCACTACGCCGATTATCTGGAGTACGTCATCGAGAAGGAGGGAGGGATCGGCGCCTTTATCGCCGAGCCGATCCGCAATACCGATGTACAGGTGCCCTCGAAGGCCTACTGGCAGCGGGTGCGGGAGATCTGCGAACGCCACAAGGTGCTGCTGATTGTCGACGAGATCCCCAATGCCTTGGGGCGCACTGGCCACTGGTTCAGCTTTGAAGAGTTCGGCATCGAGCCTGACATCATCTGCCTGGGCAAGGGGCTGGGGGGCGGGGTTGTGCCATTTGCCGCGCTCATCACCCGCGATCGTTTCAATCAGGCCGCAGCTATTTCGCTCGGTCACTACACCCACGAGAAGAGCCCCATCGGCTGCGCGGCGGCCCTCGCGACCATCGCGACCATCCGCGAAGAGGGGTTGCTGGCAAAAGCGCAGGAGGATGGCCGTTTTATGGCGGCCGAGCTCGGCAAGTTGGCCGAACGTCACCCGCTGATCGGGCAGGTGCGCGGTATCGGTATGCTTTGGGCGCTCGATCTGGTGGTCGATCATCAGAGTCGCGCCCGCAATAGCCAAGCCGCCGAGCGGCTGCTCTACCGCTGTCTGGAGCTGGGGCTCAGCTTCAAGGTTTCCCAAGGGAACGTTATCCAGCTCTCGCCACCGCTCAATATCACCCGCGCCGATCTGGTGCGCGCCATCACCATTCTCGATCGCGCATTGGGCGAGATCGCACTTTCACCGAAACAGGAACACCACCATGACTGACTTGCAGATTGCCATTCACCCGACCACCGACGTGGAGGCGCTGATCCTCGACTGGGCCGGTACCGTCGTCGATTTCGGCTCCTTCGCCCCCACCTCCATCTTTGTCGAGGCCTTCGCCCGCGCCTATGACTTCCCCGTGACCCTGGATGAGGCGCGCCAGCCTATGGGCCTTGGCAAGTGGGATCATATCGCCGCGCTGGGCCGTCTGCCCTCGGTGGATGCGCGCTGGCAGGCTCGCTTCGGCCATCCTATGAGCCACGCCGAGGTGGACCACATTTATCACACCTTTATGCCGCTGCAGATTGCCGCCGTGACCCGCTTTGCCGCCCCCATCCCCGGCGTGTTGCCAGTGCTGGATGCTCTGCGGGGCCAGGGGCTGCGTATCGGCTCATGCTCCGGTTACCCCCGTCCGGTGATGGAGGCGCTGGTACCAGCGGCTGCCGATCACGGCTATCGGCCGGATCACTGGGTCGCCACCGACGATCTCAAGGCAGGTGGTCGCCCCGGTCCCTGGATGGCGCTGGCCAACGTGATTGAGCTGGGAATAAGCGCCGTGCATCGCTGCATCAAGGTGGATGACGCCGTGCCGGGTATCAGCGAAGGGCTTAACGCGGGCATGTGGACGGTGGGATTGTCGGTTTCCGGCAACGAGTTTGGTGCCACCTGGGACGAGTTTGCCGCCATGAGCGAGGCAGAGATCGCCGCCCGGCGCGCACCGGCCGAGGCCAAACTGCGGGCGGCGGGGGCACACTATGTGATTGATACCCTGGCCGACATCGCCCCGGTTATCGCCGATATCAACCGCCGTCTGGCGGCTGGCGAGCGGCCGTAGGCCATCTGCTTGGTCTAACAAAAGCGCATGGCTGGCTTTAGATACAACACGCCCCCATCCGGGGGCGTGTTGTATCTACAGGGGGACGTTGTGCGCGGTCAGCGGATATCGACCCGCATCAGGGGAGAGGGGGCGTTGTCGACAAAGTGGTGCCAGATATGGTCGTAGAGCGCCTTCTGGCCGGGGAAACTCACCAGCGCCTTGGCTTCGGTCAGAGAACACCAGCGATATTCGGTGTGCTCGTCGTTGAGGGTCACCGCCTGATTGGCCGGGCAATAGACCACAAAGACCGGCACCACCTCCACCGTATTCAAGGCGGCATCGTAAAACTGCTCCAGATACTGGCCGTTGTAGAGCTCGGTGACCCGGATACCCGTCTCTTCGCCAAACTCCCGAATAATGGTCTGCCAGCCGTTTTCACCCGCCTCCATCGTGCCCGCCACATGACACCAGAAGACCCCCTTGACCCGTTTCATCACCAGCAATTTGGTTTCGCCATCGACAGTGGTAAGGGCAACGCCAGAGACGGCCTTGCAGCGAATGGGGATCATGATGTGACTCCAGAGGTTGGCCAAAGAGAGCCGTATTGTTTGGCGGACGAGTCAGAGTGGCAAGTGATTTTACGGTCGGCACTGGTCTGTGCCGACGGGGAGGGCCAAAGTGACAGGAGGCGGTCAGCCCCCCATTATGCTTGCCGTCTGGATCGCCTCGATCAGCGCGGCCCGGTTGATACGAGGGCGCTCGCCATCGAGCAGTTGCTGCCACAGCGCAATGGCCTGACTGTAGCGACCATGCAGGAAGTGATCGGAGGCGAGCAGCATCAGGGCGCTCACTTCCCCCGCGTCCTGCTTGAGGGCACTCTCCAGCAGGCGGGTTGCCTCGGGAGTCAGCTGCTGGCCTGCCTGATAGTAGAGTACAGTGGCTTGGGCGGCCTGGGTCGCTGCACTGGCGCCCCCCTCCAGCAGGGCAATACGCTTATAGGCGAGCAGGGCGTTGTCATATTCACCCCGATAGAGATAAAGCTGGCCGAGCGCCGCCCAGCTGTCGAGATCGGCGGGGCTGCGTTGAAGCTTCTGATGCAGACTCCCCAGCTCCTTGTCCTGCAGATCCCGCGGGCTCAACCCCGCCAGCGGATCGGGACGGGATGCATAATCCTGCCATGCCTGATAGCGGCCGCTGCTGAAATACACAGCGGCAACGGCCGCGATGGCCATGATGCCAAGCAGCAACAAGGCCCGCCCGTGCTGGTTATTGCGGCCGCGATTGTCACGCTGGCTGGCCAGTTGCGCGCGCAGGGCCAGCTCAGCCGACGGGATGGCGTTGGCCAGGCGGGCGGCGCTCAGCTCCCTGTAGAGTGGTTGGTCGGGGGCGAGGCCTGCCTGCTCCCCGTGCATGATCAGCCAATTCAATTTGCTGCGGGGATCGGCGGCGGGTTCATGGATGGCCTTGGCTACAGGGATGGTTTGTACCTGTGTGCGCGTGAGGCGGCGAAACAGGGTCAACAGCGCCAGCCCCAACAGCAGCAGGGGACCGCCCCACAGCAGCGCAGTGCTGGCCTTGAAGGGGGGATCGTAACGGACGAAATCGCCGAAGCGCTCTGTCATGCGGGTGATCACCTGCTCATCGCTCTGCCCCTCGTCCACCCAGCGGTAGACCTCTAGCCGCAGATCCCGCGCGATGGGGGAATTGGACTCCACCAGGTTCTGGTTCTGGCACTGGGGGCAGCGCAGGGCGCGGGCCAATTCCTGAGCGCGGGTCTGCCGCTCGGGGTGGCGAAACTCATAGGTATCGACCCCGCTGGCATATGCAGTGGCACTCAGCAGCATGCCGAGGGCCAGCAGGGAGCAGGCAAGAGAACGGCACATCATGGCTGTGTCTCCCGAGCTGATGTTGCAATAGATGGCGCAATAGATGGCGCAATCGCGGGTGCCGTTGTGGCGGCCTTCATCTGTGCGTCCGTTCGCGCCTGGTCGAGCAGGGGGGCAAACTGGCGTTGCCAGATCCCTTTGGTGAGTTCGCCGGTATGGCGGGCGAGCAGGGTGCCATCGGCATCAAACAGATAGGTCTCAGGCGTGCCGTAGACACCGAGCTCAAGGGCCAGTTTGCCGTCGGGGTCGGCCAGCACGGCGCGATAGGGGTTGCCCGCCTGGATAAGCCAGGCGCGGGCCGCATCCCCCTTGTCCCGGTAGTTGAGACCGTAGAGGGGCACTGTTGCCGCGAGCTCGCTGAGCAGCGGATGTTCAGCGCGGCAGTTGGCGCACCAGCTGGCCCAGACGTTAAGCACAAAGGGCTCCCCCTTGAGGCTGGCGGTCTGGATCGGACTCCCATCCAGCAGATTGTCGCTCTGCCACGCAGGCAGGGTACGTCCGAGCGTCGCGTCATCCTGGCTGTAGGGATTGTTGCCAAGGCCGAGCCAGAGCAGGGTGCCGAGGCCCAGGGTCAGCAGCAGTGGAAGAAAGAGGCGCAGGCGGGATCTCATAACGCCTCCTGTTCGAGCGGGTGATGGGAGGTGCCAACCATAACGGAACGGGAGGCGAGCAAGGGGCGACGGGCGAGCAGACGCAGGGTGCCGCCCGCCATCATCAACAGGCCGCCGAACCAGATCCAGCGCACCAGCGGCTTGTAGTGCAGCCGCATGGCATAGGCATCTGGTCCCATCTTCTCACCCAGTACCACGTAGAGATCGCCGAGCATTCCCCACGCAATGCCCGGTTCGTTCATGTTCATGGTGCGCACGCTGTAGTGGCGCCGCTCCGGTGTCAGCTGCGCTACCTCTTTACCGCTCTTGTGCACGCTAAGCGTGATCCGCTCGGTGGTATAGTTGGGGCCGATCACCGGCTCGCTCCCCTCATAGCGAAATTCGAACGCGCCGAGTTGGTAGGGTTGGTGGGCACCAAGCACTGTGCCCCCTTCCTGACTGTGGTGACTCACCTGAGCGATGCCGAGGGCACACACCGCCACCCCGAGGTGGGCCAGCAGGCTGCCGAACCGATTGAGGGTCAGCTCGCGCCATGGGGTATTGAGCAGCAGGCTGGCCATCAGCCAGAGGCTCACCATATTGGCGAGGATGCCAATCCAGCTACCGGAAAACGATCCCTGTTCCAGATAGGCAAGGCTAAGCAGCCCGCCACCAAGCAGGCCAAACAGCGGCGGCAACAGCGAGTTGAGCCGGGAACCTGCCGCAAGCTGCTGCCAGCGCAGGCGCGGCAGCTGGGTCATCAGCGCCATCAGGCAGAGGGCCAGCGGCACGAAGATGGTATTGAAATAGGGGGCACCCACCGAGAGCGAGCCCAGATGGAGCGACTGGAACACCATGGGGTAGAAGGTGCCGAGTAGCACGCTGGCGCAGGCCACGCAGAGCAGCAGGATGGCGGCGCCGAGCAGCCCCTCTTTTGACAGCAAGCCAAAGCGGGCATAGGGGGCGCGAATGTCTGCGCGCAGGGCAAACAGGGTGAGGGCGCAGGTCAATAGCAAACTGAGCAGCAACAAGAGGGTGAGTCCGCGGCTGGGGTCCACCGCAAAGGCGTGTACCGAGGTGAGTACCCCGGAGCGCACCACGAAGGTGCCGAGCAGGCTCAAGGCGAAGGTGAAGATGGAGAGCAACAGCACGGCGTGGCCGTAGGCGCCGCGCCTCTCGCAGACAATCAGGGCGTGCAGCAGGGCGGTGCCGAGCAGCCAGGGCAAGAGGGAGGCGTTTTCCACCGGATCCCAGAACCACCAGCCGCCCCAGCCGAGCTCGTAATAGGCCCACCAGGAGCCCAGCACGATGCCGGCGGTGAGAAACACCCAGGAGCCGAGCGCCCAGGGTCGGCTCCAGTGGGCCACGGCGCCATCGAGCCTGCCCGAGTGCAGCGCCGCCATGGCGAAGGCGAAGTTGACCGCAAAGCCGACGTAACCGAGATAGAGCAGGGGCGGGTGGATGATAAGACCGATATCCTGCAGCATGGGGTTGAGATCACGCCCCTCCAGTGGCCCCGGGAACTGGCGGTCAAACGGGCTGGAGAAGATCAGGGTATAGAGGCCGAACAGCCCGACGATCAGCCCCATGATGGCCAATACCCGGGCTGTGATCAGCGGATCTACCCGTTTTGAACAAATCGCCACCAGAGCGCCCCACAGCCCCAACGCAAAGACGAAAAAGAGCATGGAGCCCTCATGGCCGCCCCACACCGCCGCCAGTTTGAAGCCAAGGGGCAGGGCGCTGTTGGCGTGCTGGGCCACATAGACCAGGGTGAAGTCATCCTGGCCAAAACAGCTGGCGAGCAGCAGCAGGGCGGCCCCGAGCAGGAGCGCGACCAGGAGGGCCAGCGGCTTTGCGCAGCGCAGCAGTGTCGGGGAGGCGAGCCGCAATCCCAGCCAGGGCAGCAGCCCTTGCAGCAGGGCGAGTCCGGTCGCCAGCAACAGTGAGAGATAGCCGAGCTCCGCCAGCACACAACCTCCAGTCAATCATTTGTCTATGTTATGCCGCAGCGTCTGCACCGTACCGGCGCTGGGGAATAACATCCACATTTCTGGCAACAACCAATCGCAACAACTCATCGCAACAAATAAGCGCCAGTCACCCGAGGGTGGCTGGCGCTGGTGATCATACCTTTAAACTACAGTCATCTGGCCGGCATAAAGCACGAAGTAGCGCAGCAGCAGGATCCCCACCAGGGTCAGGCTGCAGACCAGCACCAGATGGCCGTTTCGCTCCCGCAGGGGCGCCGGGGTCAGCAGGGCCAGCAGCTGGGGCAGCAGCATGCCGACCCCCACCACGCCGACCCAGAACACCTGAGCCCAGAAGCCGCTGCCGATGGCCGCCCACATCGCCACCTCTTTCTGGCCGCCACCGAAGTAGAGGCCGGTAAAGAAGCAGACCAGCAGCAGCACCTCCACCGCCAGCACGGGTCGCTCGAAGCGATGGACAAAGCTCACCCCCTGGCTGTGGTGGTTCTCCTTGAAGAGCGTCACCGCCAGCAAGATGGTGGAGGCGATGCCGGAGCTGATGCCCGAGACCAGAAACAGCACTGGCAGCACCGGGTTGTTCAAGAGCGGATAGGTCTTGAGGGCCGACAACAGAAAGCCGGTGTAGGCCCCCAGCAGCACGGCGAGCAGCAGCAACAGCGGGGCCAGCAGCCGCTCGATGCGGGCAAGCCAGCCAATCAGCCCATCCACAAAAGCGAACTTCTCTTTCAGCAACCGGTGGCGCAGGGTTTCGATCTCGGCGCGAAACACCACCGCCAGCCAGGCGAACAGCACCGCCATATAGAGCTGAAACAGCATGACCCCCATCGACATCACTGAGTCGAACTGGTAGTGGAACATCAGCTTCCAGAAGGTCCAGGGGCGGGCCAGATGGAAGATAAGGATCAGCAGCCCCAATATCACGCTCGCTGGCGCCAGAATGGCGGTCGCCTTGATGATGCCGCTCTCGCTGCCTGCCCCCTTGCGGCGCAGCAGCACCGAGAGGGTGGTGGCCCCGGCGGAGATGCCGAGTAGAAAGAGATAGATGGCGATGGGCCAGTCCCACACCAGCGAGGAGAAGTGAAATGCGTCATGCAACATGATCCATTCCTCCTTCTGTTACTGCGGTAGATGGCGATCGGACAAATCCCCACACGAGGGAAGGGAAGTGAAATGCCTCTTGCATCGTCATGACTTTATCTCCCCTTTGGGCACGCGGTACATCTTGGGTGAGGTGCCGAGCGCCTGCTTGTAGCGATAGGTGGTCTCCTTCACCAGCCGTTTGGCGATGGGGCTGTCCGGATCATCCAGATTGCCGAACACCAGTGCCTTGGTGGGGCAGGATTCCACGCAGACTGGCTCCTTGCCCGCCGCCAGGTTGGTCTTGCGGCAAAAGTCGCATTTGTCCGCCACTCGGGTGACCGGGTTGATAAAGCGCACCTGATAGGGGCAGGCGGCGAGGCAATACATGCAGCCGACGCAGAGATCCGCGTCGACATCGACGATGCCATCCTCCTTGCGAATATGGGAGGCGCCGGTCGGGCAGACGTGGACGCAGGGGGCGTTGTCGCAGTGCTGGCAGGACTTGCGAAAGAAGCGGTACTCGGCGTCGGGAAATTCACCGATGGGACCTGAGCGGATGATCTCGAGGCGCGAGACCCCTTCCGGCACTTTGTTGACCTCCCGGCAGGCATCCATGCAGGCGGTGCAGCCGATGCAGGCCGTCTCATCGTGGATCATGCCATAGCGTATCCCGTCGATGGTCTGGCTGTGGGCGAGGGGTGTGGCAAGGGAGCGAGTCGGCCCCGTCATCATGATAAGGGCCCCCGCGCCCATGCCCGCCATAAAGTCACGGCGAGAGCAGCTCATGATGCCTCCTTGCCGGTAGCCGGTTTGGACTGCTCCTGCCGGGCCTTGCTGGCCTCATGCTGCTTGCTGTGGCAGTCGACACAGAGCTTGATGCGGGATTTTTCCGGGATCCCCACCATGGGCTCCTTGGCCGGATGCAACTGGTGACAGCTGGTGCAGGTGAGCTTGGTGGCGTGCACGTCGTGGGCCCAGAGCGCCTCGCGAAGCGGTTTGGGCTCGTGGCAACTCATGCAGACTCCATTCTGCTCGCTGATGGGATAAAGCTTGATGCTCTCTTTATCCTTCAGGCTGTGGCTAAAGCGCATCACATCTTTGACCCCTTCCCTGTGCTGGGGGGAGGGCTGGCCGTGGCAGTTGGTGCAGGTGACAGGTGCCAGGTTGTTGGGATTGGTCGCCTGACCATGCTTGCCGTGCATTCCCTCGCTCTGCTCCTTGTGACAGTCGGTGCAGGCCTTGTCGGGATTGCGTAAAAATTCCACCTCATGTGTAGCTGGTACAGGGGCTGCTGCCGGCTCGGCCGCCTGACCCTGCAGGCTGGTGAGCAGCATGGCTGCCATCAGCATCAGTCGTAAAAAATCCATCGTTAAATCACCCATAGGAAGCCTCCATCCGCTGCGGGCCCGACTTGGCGCCGGACCCGCAGGCGCCGTTACTGTGCCAGCCGTCCGGCCGCTTTGGCCTCGGCATCCCAGGCGGGGACCGTGGTCTTGAGGAACTGGGCCTTGTCGCTGTTGAACTGCTTCATATCCATGCCAAGAGCCGCTTGCGCTTTCTCCTTGGTGGAGATGTCGGGGATGGCGATTTCGTGGCTGATCCCCTTGCTGGCCAACAGGCGCGCCAGCTTGGTGCGGGCGTCAGCGGCTTTATCCAACGCGCTGCCAAGTACCTTGAGTGCCACTTCGGGGGCGTGCATCTGCACTCCGTGGGAGGCGATGGCGTAGTCCCAGCGCCACTGGGCGTGACGGATGTCCTGCAGAATATCCTTCATCTCTGCCTCGGTGGCGCCGGCATCCCAGGCCGCCTTGGCTTCAAAGTGGGCGTGTACCAGCTGCTTCTCGACCTTCAGCTTGGTCTCTATTACCGCCTCTTTGCGCTGCTTGACGATCCCTTGCAGCATCTCCTTGCTCTGGGTGTGACAGTTGCGGCAGGTTTGTTCGAAACGATCGAAGGGGTTGCCCACCTTGTGATCCGTATAGACCTTGCCCTGTTCGTTCTGCACCTTGGGCATGTGGCAGTCGACACAGGCGACGTTGTTCTGGCCGTGGATGCCTGCGCGCCAGGTTTCGTACTCGGGATGCTGGGCTTTCAGCATGGGGGTTTTGGAGAGGGCATGGGTCCAGTCGGCAAAGCCGATTTCATCGTAATAGGCCTCCATCTGCTCAACCGTGGTGCCCTTGTCCCAGGGGAATTTGACCGCCTTGGTGGGGCCGCTGAAGTAGTATTCCACGTGGCACTGGCCGCACACCTGGGACTGCTGATCAAAGCGCCCCTGATCCTTGAACGGCTTGCCGATGGCGGTCATGGCCCGATCGGCATAGGGACGGGAGAGGTGCAGGGCCGGTTTACCCTCCTTGAACTCCTTCGAGGCGGTGTCGTGGCAGTCGGCGCAGCCGATTGTGTTGACTACTTCTGGCCCACCCTTGGCCCACATCCCCTTGAAGTAGCCATCCTCGCCTCTTTCGTCGATGACGCGGGCCACATCCGGGCCTTTGCAGCTCCAGCAGGCCATCGGCAGGGGGCCATCTTCGGCTGTTTTCGGGGCGCCGGTACGCAGGGTTTCGCGCACATCGGTCAGCGCATAGAAGTGGCCCCGCGGCTTGTTGTAATCCTTGGCGAAGGGGTAACCGCCCCACAGCACCACCATATTGGGATCTTCCGCCAGCGCGTCGGTGCGCTCCTTGCTTTCGCTGGTGGCTTGCCAGCTGGTGAACTGATCGGCGTGATCCTTGGCGAACAGCTCGCTGCGCGCCTCGATCTTGCCTTTGGGTTGCGTCTCATCGGCTGCCTGTGCCCAGCCGCTGGTGCCAAGGCTGGTAGTCAGCAGCAGGGCGGCGAGGCCCAGCTTGATCTGTCTGTTGCGTGAACTCACGATCATCACTCCCTAATCGATCTCATTGCCAGACCTGACAGTTCCATCCTGTATGTGGGCATTGGTTCGCCCCCGCCAAGCAGGAGCAGGCAGGCCGCTTCATTGTTATTAGTGAATAAAACCCATGTTTTTATGCGATTGCTCGAGCTGGATATTACCAAATGGGTAAAAATAATGATGATTTATCAGAGGGGGGCTTGCGCTAGATCAATTACCGAGAGCACCAACAGACAGAAATGAGATCCCGGTTAAATTATTAAGAAAGTCAGAATATTGGAAGTGTAATGAGTCTCTGTGGCGGGACGGAGCGACACCTGAGGTATGCCTGTGTTATTTGGCAAGGCATGCAGGGTTATCTGTCATATCAATTATCTATTTATGGGTACAAAAATAACAAATGAATAAATATTCTTTTTTTTGAGAGGGCTGTCGGTTACAGTCTGTACGGGCCGGGCGTTCCGCCGATGGGCGAGATGGTCGGCAACATCAATGAGAGAAGCCGGCAATGCCGGCTCCTCTCAGGTCTTATCGTGATCAGATACTGTTTGGGTTGCAGCCCCAAAGGCATGGTGGTGAACCAACGAATACCCCGGCTTCGGGGTTTACACCAGCGGATATGGTCACGCTCATCTTATGCCAGAGCCTGGGCCAGCAGATGAATGGGATGCTCGCAGCGGAAGCTGGTGCTCATCTCGATCTGCCATTTGCAGGTCTCGCAATCGGTGATCACCAGATCGGGGGAGAGGCGGTTGATTTGATCAAACAGCCCCTCGCCGATGGTCTGGCTGGTCTGGTAGTTTTCGGACTTGAAGCCGTAGGTGCCGGCGATGCCGCAGCACTGGGACTCCAGCACCGTCACCTTGACTCCGGGAATGGCGCGCAGCAATTCGAGGGTGTAGATGACGCCCCCCATTTTTTCCATGTGGCAGGGGGTGTGGTAGGCGATGTGCAGATTGAGCGGCTTCATCGCCGGTTTGTTGCCCTTGTAGAACTCGTTCCACAGGAAGCGGGTCACCAGCGAGATGCGATCCCGCACCTTGTGGTTGTCCTGCTCCAGCAGGTGGGGATATTCATCGCGCAGGGTAAAGCCGCAGGTGGAGGAGGTGGCCAGCAGCGGCATCTCGTTGCCCAGCAGGGAGTTCTCCATCTGCTTGATATTGAAGGCCGCCTGCTGCTTGGCCTTGTCCATAAAGCCGTTGGCAATCAGTGGCACGCCGCAGCACTTCTCCCGTTCAAGCAGCTGCACGCCGATGTTCATTGCGTTGAGCACCTGTACCAGCTCCTTGCCAAGCTGCGGGTGGTTGTAGTTGACATAGCAGCCGTGGAAGTAGGCGATCTGCCGCGCAAAGCTGGCCTGAGTCTTTTTCTGCTTCTTGTACCAGCCGCGGAAGGTGCCCTGGGAGTATTTGGGCAGATCGCGGTGGGATGAGACACCCAGCGCCTTGTCCAGCACCAGCTTCATCGGCTTGAGGCCGGTAGTGAAGTTGACCACCGGCGCCATCAGGGTAGACATGCTGCCCATCAGATCGGTGTGGGAGAGCACGAACTCGCGGATCCCCGGTTTGAAACCGCTGTACTGATGCTTGGCCTTGGCGATGATGTCACCGATGCGCACCCCGCTCGGGCAGGCTACTTCGCAGCGCTTGCAGTTGGTGCA
Organism: Aeromonas sp. R4-1; assembly: GCF_040908325.1. Lineage (NCBI taxonomy): Bacteria > Pseudomonadati > Pseudomonadota > Gammaproteobacteria > Aeromonadales > Aeromonadaceae > Aeromonas > Aeromonas sp. R4-1. The sequence goes on along the minus strand of NZ_JBFODM010000031.1, from coordinate 17,351 downwards.
GTGCTTGAGGGCGCTGTCAAAGAGCTCCGGGCTCTTGATCCGCAGCCGCTCGCCATCCGGGCCCGCCTGTTTCGGGCCGGGGTAGGCGGGGTTAGCCTTGGCCACTGGGCAGTAGGCGGTACAGACGGTGCATTTGATGCACTGATCGAAAGTTTGGTTGGCGTGATCCAGTAGCATGTCAGTTCTCCTCCCGTAGGGTGTGAAGGCACGGGATATGGGACAAAATCATCATTGGGCTGAACTCAAAATGTGACCGGCGGCCTGCCAGCCGGTGGCAACGGCAACGCCGGAGCCGGAACCTTCACGAATTGGGTCGTAATGGGCCAAGACACTGCCCGCGCCATAGAGGTTGGCGAGCGGCTTGCCGCCACGCAGCACTCTGAGCTTGTCGTCGGTCTTGACCCCGAAGCCCATGAAAGGGTGGTGATCGAACAGGCGGCGACCGGCCCAGGCATCACGCTCCTCCAGACTCAACACATCGGCATCGAAGATGGGTTCGCGAATGCCACGCAGACGGGACTCCAGCCCGCGGCTGAAGAAGCTGCCGGAGGCAAGCACGAAGTTGTCCGCTTCGAACAGCTGATCATCGCCATTCTGGGTATGTACGCCGACCACCCGGTCACCTTCGTAGCGGGCGCCCAGCACCCGCTCGCTGGTGAGGAAGGTGCCGCCAAGGGCCATAAAGCGGCGCTTGAGCGCCTCCTGCATTCTCATTCCGATCAGAGACGGCGGCATGGTGGCCACCTCCTTGATGGTGCAGCCGGTACGCTGTTCCAGCTCCGCCAGACGCGGGCCAACCAGCCCCAGCGACAGGCAGGCGGGCAGCACGATATGGCGGCAGCCGGGTACGCCGCTCTCCTGCACCATGCGGCTGATCTCGCGGGCCAGGTCCGCTACCAGATGGTGTTTGTCACACAGGCGCGCGATATCGGCTGAGCGAAACTCGTGGGGATTGCGGCTGAATTCCGCCAGCTGGGGCAGGCGGATTTCGCCGGTCAGAATGCGGCAGTGGGCAAAGCGCGGATGGGTCGCCAGATTGGCGGCCGCCAGTGCCGGATGAAAGTCGCGAAAGCCCTCAAGGGTGGCCAGCAACAGCACGTCCGGGATCGGCGCATCGGTGACACAGGCGCAGGTATCGGGGGAGAGCCAGGTGCGCTTGAGGGTACCGATGGGGGTCAGGCGCTGGTGGTTGGTCTCGTGGCGAACCAGCGGCAATCCCTGTTCGGCGCAGTGGCGCTGCAGATCGGCCAGACTCGCTTCGATATTTTGCATTCCTACTTTGCTGTAGGGGTGATCCGGATGGGCAGCCATAAAGGCGGGCAAGGCGGCGCGGGGATCTCCCTCGCTTTCGAGCAGATCGACCGAGCCGGAGGAGAAGTGCAGGGCACTCTGGCCGGAGGCCATCAGCAGGGTCTTCTGGCCTGCCTCCACCAGCCGCAGGGCTGCCGAGAGTCCCGCCATGCCACCGCCGATAACGATATTGTCAAACTTCATGACGGCTCTCCTTGTGAGTGGTCTCGCTGGTTGGGTCGCGTGGGGTATCGGCGACCAGCTGCGGCGCCGTCCATTCCCCCAGACCAAACAGCCCTTCGTAGATCCAGTAGGTGAACTCGGCCTCGCGCAGGGCATCACCCCACAGGACGGGGCGGGTCCCCTTGTAGCGCTCCTCCAGGAACTGGCGCAGCATGACGCAGGCCTGACGGCCGTCAGCTTTGCCATACTCCTGCATCAGACCGGCGGCGCGGTAGGCGCACAGCTCGCCCTGGCAGGGCCCCATTCCCAGACGGGTGCGGCGGCGCAGGTCGATGAGGTTGTCCACATCCAGCTCGCGCAGGGCGTATTCGATTTCACCCGCGGTGACCATTTCGCACTCGCAGATCAGGGCGTTGGCCTTGGGATTGTCACGGAAGAAGGCGATGACCCGCTCGCCGTGGCGGTATTGGGCTGAGCCTTCGACCGGCACCGAGAGACCGGGGGCGGAGACCTTTTCCGGATCCCGCGAACCGGGCAGGCTCAGTTCGGCGGTTTGGCAGGGTTTGCTGTTGCCGAGTTTCTTGGCCAGCAGATCGGTGGCCCACTCCGCCATCAGGCGGTAGGTCATCAGCTTGCCGCCGGTGATGGTGTTGAAGCCCTTGAGGCCGTCACGCTCGGCGTGATCCAGCAGCACTATGCCGCGACTGATGTTGCGGCCGGTGTCGTCACCGTCCACCGCTACCAGCGGGCGCACCCCGGCGTAGGCGCGCAGCAGGCGGGTGCGCGCCATGATGGGAGCGAGCTTGATACCTTCGCGCAGCAACACTTCGACCTCTTCGGGTTCGACGGTGAGCTGGTCAATCTTGTTGTAATCGATGCGACTGGAGGTGGTGCCGATGAGGGAGATGGTATCGCCCGGCACCAGAATGTCCGCATCCGCCGGTTTGCGGGCGCGGTTGAGCACCAGCTGGTTGATCCGGTAATCCATGATGAGCAGGGAGCCCTTGGCCGGGAACATGCGGATGCCGAGATCGGCGTATTCGCAAATTTGCTGGCCCCAGATGCCGGCGGCGTTGATCACCTCCTGACACTCCACCTCGAACGCTTCGCCGGTGCGGGTATTGATCGCCTTGACCCCGTGTACCCGATCTTGCGTGCGCAGCAGCCCCAGCACCTTGCAGTGGGTGAAAATGCGGGCGCCGTGCTCTTTCGCGTCCAGCACGTTGGCGGCGGCGAGGCGGAACGGATCGACCGTGCCATCCGGCACATGGATGGCGCCGATCATCGCCGGGTTGGCGTTGGGCTCCATGCGCAGGGCTTCACCGGGATCAAGTTGGCGAGTTTCGATACCGGCCAGGGCGCAGGCATCCATAAAGGTGGTTTGGAAATTGATGTCATCTTCCGGCAGGGTGAGGAAGAGGCCGCCCGTGTCCTCGACACAGTGGCTGGCAATCCGCTTGAGGATGCGGTTTTCCTGGATGCATTCGCGGGCGGACTCCTGATCCGTCACCGCGTAGCGGGCACCGGAGTGAAGCAGGCCGTGGTTGCGGCCGGTGGTGCCGGCGGCGATATCATCGCGCTCGAGCAGGATGCAGTCGATGCCGCGCAGTGCGCAATCGCGCATGATGCCGGCCCCTGTGGCACCGCCGCCTATGATGACGACTTGTGTAGTTATTCTTTTCATTGTTGCCCGTCTCATCTCTTCCAGATGAGGCCAGTGTGGCCTACTTCTGAGTGGAAATGTTTGATATGGGCCAAATTTGCGTTCGCAAACGCTCATTTGCTCGCGCGTTAATGAGCATTCTGTGACATTTGTCACGCTTGTTATCGCATCGGTTGATGGGCGGGTGGTGAATGGCAGGCACAAAAAAGGGGCATCGGATGCCCCTTGTCACTGTTTGACGAGTCTGGTGGGTGTGTTATGGGTCAGCCGCAGCACTTCTTGTGCTTTTTGCCGCTGCCACAGGGGCAGGGATCGTTGCGTCCCGCCTTGAGGGGCGCCGGATCCTGCTCTCCCTCGGTGTAGACCCAGCGGCCCTGATAACGCACGAAGCGGGAGCGCTCATGGAGGCAGTGGCGCTCATCTCCTTCCAGAAACCAGGCTTTGAACTCCACCATCCCGGTTTCATCCTTCGGGCCGCCCTGGCTGGCGATGATCTCGAGACCATCCCAGCGGGTGTCGATGCGTGAAAGCTCTTCGGCGGTGAGACCGCCAAGGTGGGCCGGGTGCCAGCTATGGACCAGATATTCCCCCAGACCAAGCACAAAAGCGCTGTAGCGCGAGCGCATCAGCTGTTCCGGGGTGTCAGCCACAGCGCCACTGTGACGTGAGCCACAGCACAATTCGAGAGAAAGGGTTGAGCCGCAAGGACAAAGATTCATGATTTTCACGTTCTGGCCGATTTGTTTAAGGGAATTGTAACGAAAGCTGGGCTCGCCCTGCCAGCACCTATACTGATGAGTAAGCAAGGAATTCCAATAAAAACAGCTGCAAGGATGTGAAAGATGACGCTAAAGCAGAAAATCCTGTTACTGGGTGCAGTACCCGTGCTGCTGATGGCCCTAGTGGTCAATCTCAGTAACTACATGGTCTCCAAGAGTGATCTGGAGTCTGATCTGGTGGTGGCGAGGGAAAATGCCATCAAGGAGCGTAAAGCGCTGCTCAGCAGTTACATCATGATGGCCAAAACCGCTGTCGATGCCGTGTATTCTCTGCCGGATTCTCCGGAAAATCGTCAAAAGGTCAAAGAGTTGCTCAGGCCGCTGCGTTACAGCAGTGATGGCTACTTCTTTGTCTATGACTTCGAGGGTAACACCATACTGCTGCCGGTGCGTACCGAGCTGGAGGGGAAAAACCGCTGGAACGACAAGGATGCCAAGGGCAAGTTGCTGATCCAGGAGATCCTCAAGTCGGCTCGTCAGGGGGATGGTTTTACCGAATACTGGACGGCCAAGCCCTCCATCGGGCGCGATGCTCCCAAGCTGGCCTTTACTCTGGTGCTGGACAAATACCAGTGGGCCATTGGCACCGGTTTTTATATCGATGATATCGATAACGAGCTGGCAGCCCTTCGGGCAGAGCGCGAGAGCAATATGCATGCCTCGTTGCAGAGCAGTGTGCTGGTGATCCTGTTGATCCTCGGTATCACTCTGGCGGCGACCGTCATTGTGGGCAACCGGGTTACCAAGCCGCTGGCGGATGCGGTGCTGGCATTGAACGATATCGCCAACGGTGACGGGGATCTGACCCAGCGCCTCAAGGTGCAAAGCCAGGACGAGATTGGCCAACTGGCCAGCGCTTTCAACCGCTTTGTCGAGCGGATCCAGTCGGTGGTAAGTCAGGTGGGCGAGACCAGCAACCACCTCTTTAGCGCGGTCGACAAGTTGCACCATTTGAGCGAGCACTATGACCATCAGATGCAGGGTCACAGTCGCGAGACCGATCAGGTGGTCACAGCGGTGACCGAGATGAGCTCCACCGCGCAGGAGGTGGCGGCCAGTGCCTCCAATGCCGCGACAGCAACCAGCGATGCGGCCCGTGAATCGGACGCTGCCCGAGGGGTGGTGAGCGGGGCCATCAACAGTATCAACCGGCTGGTAGGGGAGGTGCATACTGCCTCCGGCGTAATCGAACAATTGGCGCAAGAGACCGCCAAGATTGGCTCGGTGGTGGAGGTCATTCGCGGCATTGCCGAACAGACCAACCTGCTGGCGCTGAACGCTGCCATTGAGGCGGCCCGCGCCGGTGAGCAGGGGCGGGGCTTTGCGGTGGTGGCGGACGAAGTGCGTTCGCTGGCCGGTCGTACCCAGCAGAGCACCAAAGAGATCAACGAGATGCTGCAACGTCTGCAGGGCGGGGTGAAGCAGGCGGTGGAGGTGATGCAGGCGAGCGAGGATCGCAGCCAGGAGACGGTGCAGGAGGCGAGCCATATCGCCAGCTCCCTCGACAGCATGGTGATGGCGGTCAGTACCATCAACGACATGAACATCCAGATCGCCACCGCCGCCGAGGAGCAGCACGCGGTATCGGAGGAGATCAACAAGAACCTGGTGGCCATTCAGCAGATTGTTAGCGAGCTGACCAGCGCGGCGGTGGAGTCCAACAGTACCACCCGCGATCTGGCCAATACCGGCGACAAATTGCGCAAACTGGTGTCGCAATTCCGTTATTGATCTTGCAATGGTCCGTGACGGCAACCACAAGATGCGGCCTGACCCCCGGTTCAGGCCGCACTTTATTTGGGGATTGACCAATAATGTGTGAAAATTGCCAGCCTCTTTTTTTCAGCCTTTGCCCCATACCCTATGAATGAGATCGTGAAAGGTAGTATCGATTTGATCCGGCAGCTCAACTACGGCCTGGTCTATGCCAGCCTGGAAGAGCACAAGGAGCTGTCGCGCACCGATCTCTCCCGCCTGACCGGTCTCTCGCCAGCCAGTATCACCAAGATCACCCGGGAATTGCTCGATGGAGGTCTGGTGGTCACCTGTGGTGAAAGTTCGGTGGGGCGCGGCCGTCGTCAGACCTTGCTGCGCATCAACGAACGCCGCTTCCAGTTTCTCTCCATGCGTCTTGGCCGTGGCTACGTGGATATGGCGCTGTTTGACTTTTCCGGCCGTTCGCTGGCCCGCCAGCGCCACCTCTTTACCGAGGAGGAGCGCGCCGATCTGCTGGGCAGTCTGGTACACGCCATCAAGGTGTTTTTGCCGAGAAAATCTCTCAGTCTGGCCTGTATCGCCCTCTGTCTGCCGGGTCAGGTAGAGCGCCACTCCGGTATGGTCAAGCACTTCCCCTTCTACGATCTGCGCAACTGGCCCCTTGGCCCGACTCTGCAACAGGCGTTCTCGGTACCTGTGCTGGTGAGCGGTGACGTGCGCACCTGGATCCAGGCCGAGCGGGAGTGGGGTGCCGCCAAAAATTGTGCCGATGCGGTGCTGGTGTTTGTCCACAACGACATCGGGGTCGGCATGGTGGTCAATGGCCAGCTCATCGAGAGTGAAAATGCGCTGCTCGGAGATCTCAGTCACCTGCAGCTCGAGCCCTATGGCCAGCGCTGCTACTGCGGCGGCTTTGGCTGTGCCTGCACCCTGGTGACCAATCAGGCGCTGGAGGCGCAATACCGGGATCTGCGCGAGCGGATGCAGGAGCACGACTTGCCCGAGAGTGTCACCATTCGCGAGCTGTGCGAGCTGGCGCTGGCTGGCAACAGCCTCTGTCAGGACATTCTCCATCAGGCGGCGGGGCGCCTGTCGCGGGTGCTCTCCAACCTCATCTGCCTGCTCAATCCGGGCAAGCTGCTGCTGGGGGGCGAGATCACCCGTGCCGATCGGCTGCTCTTCCCCATGTTGCATCAGTCGCTGGCCAGCCAGTTGCCGGCCGAATATCTGGTGCGGCTGCAGATCGAATCCACCCACTTCTACGAAGATCCCACCAAGCCCACCTCGGTGCAGGTGCACAAGGCGCTGCGCGACGGCAGCCTGCTGCTGGAGCTGCTGCGCAGCTGTCAGGAGTCGTAAGGCAATAGGAGTTGGCACTGTGTCTGGCGAAAGGGGCAGGGATTGCTGTTCCGCCAGCACGTAACTGGGTACAATCTTGCCCTTTTCCGGCAGCCCCCCTGTTATCGCGCCCTGTGGCGCCATGACATGTTGGCACCGCTGCCGTTCCTGTTTTGACTCCAGTTGTGAACCTAGATGAAGCCTGTTCCTGATCACGCCGTCAACCGCCTGCGGGCCTGGCGCAAGAGTATCTCTACCCGACCGTTTCTTGCCCGTGGCGGCACCCTGGCTCGCTGTCCGGCCTGTCAGCTGCGCGAGGATTGGTGTGCCTGCGAGTGGCGCCCCGAGCTCAAAGCGGAGGCCGGTTTCTGCCTGCTGATGTATGATAGCGAGCCGATGAAGCCCTCCAACACCGGTCGCCTGATCGCCGATGTGTTGCCGGATACCACCTGGGCGTTTCTCTGGTCACGTACCCAGCCCCATCCCGAGTTGCTGGCCCTGCTGGCCGATCCCGTCTGGCAGCCCTATGTGGTCTTTCCCGCTTGCGAGAAGGAGCCTGCCCGCCTGACCGGCGAGGTGACGCTGGCACCGGGTAAAAAACCGCTCTTTATCCTGCTCGACGGCACCTGGCCGGAGGCGCGCAAGATGTTCAACAAGAGCCCCTATCTCGACGGTTTTCCGGTGCTCGCCATCAAACCCGATACGCTCTCCACCTACGGTATGCGGGTGGCCAACTGCGATGAGCACCTCTGCACCGCCGAAGTGGCGGCCTGCGTGCTGGAAGTGGCGGGGGAGCTCAAAGCGGGGCAGGCACTGCAGCACTGGTTCAATCTGTTCAGCAGCCGCTACATGGCCGGGCGGGTCAGCCGTTTCCCCGGTGCCGATGAGGATCATCTCTGTGAGGCGCTGGCGGCCATCAAGGAAGCGAAGGTCGCTTCAACGGCTTGCTAACTGGCCCTCTGAAGGGGGGCAGGGGCATGGCCGCTCAAATTAATGAAAATCAGGAATCAATTGGCTGCCACTGTTTCGTTAGATTCATGTTCAGGGGCCCGCTAGGATAGCGGACAGCCTGTGCAGCCCCCCCGCACAACGTCGTTTTGGTTATCTCCGGTTGCCCGGCCCCTTCGGGCAACCCACTCTCGTGAGGTCTATGGATGGAATTGGAACTGGTTACCCTGTTTGCCCTGTTTGGTGTGGCGCTTGTCGCCGGCTTTATCGATGCCATCGCCGGTGGCGGCGGCCTGCTGACGGTGCCAGCGTTGCTTGCCACCGGCATGCCGCCCGCGCTGGTGCTCGGTACCAACAAGCTGCAGAGCAGTTTTGGCTCCTTCTCCGCCACCTGGTTCTATGCCCGCAAGGGGCTGCTGGAGTGGGCCATGATCTGGCCTGCGGTGATCTGCACCTTTATCGGTGCGGCCATCGGCACGCTGGCGGTGCAGACCATAGACGCCGCCATTCTCGAGCGCCTGCTCCCTTTCCTGCTGATGGCCTTTGCCTGCTACTTCTACTTTTCGCCGCGGGTAAGCGATGCCGAGAGCTCCCGCCGTCTGACTCCCATGCTGTTTGCGCTGCTGGTGGGGGGCGGTGTCGGCTTTTATGACGGCTTCTTCGGGCCGGGCACAGGTTCGTTTTTTGCCATCGGTTTCGTGGCGCTGGCGGGCTTTGGCATGGCGCGCGCCACCGCCCATACCAAGCTGCTCAACTTCACCTCGAATATTGCCTCCCTGCTGTTCTTTGCTCTTGGTGGCAAGGTGGTGTGGAGTGTCGGTTTTTGCATGGCGTTGGGGCAGTTTATCGGCGCCCGCTTTGGCTCCAAGATGGTGTTGAAAAAAGGAGTGAAGCTGATCAAGCCGCTGCTGGTGACCGTCTCCTTGCTGATGTCTGCCAAGTTGGTCTGGAGCCAGTATCCGGAGCTGTTTGCCTGGATCTGATGTGCGCCTTGCTTGCCGCATCGCAATTGTTAACGGGGCCCAAGGGCCCCGTTGTCACATCTGGTGTTTTACAGCGCTAGCGCGGCGTGTCGCTGCGGTGGCGAAAGTGTTGGTGCAGGGCGCTCACCAGCCGGGCAATGCGCTCGCGCTTTAGGCTGTTTGGCCGGTAGACCAGATGCAGGGGGCGGCCCAGCCCGGGCAGTGGGCGGGCCATCTCCCCCTGTTCTCCCACCAGCCCCAGCAGGCCAGCGGGGAGCAGCACAGGGCCAATGCCTGCCTTGGCGAGTTCGATGAGCGCCAGATAGGAGTCGAGCTCCATGGTGGGCTCCAATCCCATATCTGCCAGCGGTTCGCGCAGGTAGCGGTTGGAGGGGTTCTCCAGATCCATGGTGAGGATCTTGCGCCTGCTTTCTGCGCTGGCTGGCGGCAGGCTCTGCTGCGCCTCGCCCACCAGATAAAAGGGCTCTTCCAGTAGCAGATCGGCGCCGAGGCCATGGCCGGGTGGGAGCCGACCGGCGCAGATGCCGAGCAGGGCATCACCGCTGCGCACCCGCGCCAGAATGACCGGCGTGTGGTGGGTAGAGAGGGCAAGGTGGGGATCGCGCTCCAGATAGTCGCGCATAAAGTGGGCGAGATAACCGGCCAGCAGGGTTTCGGAGCAGGCGATGGGGAGGGGGCTCTGATCCGTCAGATCCTGACTATCGGCAAGCACCCCCTTCATTTCGGCCAGACTCGGCGCCACTCGCTCAAGCAGCTCCTGCGCCTGCGGGGTGAGCCGGATCTGGCGCCCCTCCGGCTCGATCAGCTTCTTGCCAAGGCGCTGCTCCAGCTGGGCAATCCGCTTGCTCACTGCCGACTGGCTGATATAGAGGCGACTGGCCACCTTGGCCATGGTTCTTTCACTTGCCAGCAGGCTCAGCGTCTCCAGCCCTTCCAGTAACATCTCGCCCCCTTGTTTATCGCCATCAGGATCGTCACAGATTGAGCAGCGCTACCTTAGGGGCTGACTGGCTCAGGAGCAAGGGTCGTTTGCTGCCTTGGCCGGTCGAATGCGCCATTCGCTCAAGGGCGGCGCGAAGATCACCAGATTGCCGATGAGGCTCACCACCACCCCGGCCACCGAGACCGGCTGCCAGACAAAGCCTTCATAAAAGGTGGAGAGGGTAAGCGCCACCAGCGGAAAGAGCACGGTGGCGTAGGAGGCCTTGCTGGCACCGATGCGCCCCACCAGCGTCAGGTAGGCGGTAAAAGCGATCACCGAGCCAAACAGGGCGAGGTAGACCATGGCCGCCAGATAGTGGCCATCGGTTGGCACCATCAGTTGCTGCCCGAGCAATATGACCCAGCCCAGCAACAGCACCACGCCGTAAACCATGCCCCAGGGCACCAGTTGCAGTACGTGGTAGCCGTGGCGTTGGCCCCGGGCCGAGACCAGATTGCCCAGCGAAAAGCAGAGGGTGCCGCAACAGGCGAGCAGCAGCCCCTTCCAGCCGTTTGCACCCAATTGCGCATCTGCCAGCACCGGCCAGAACAGTAACAGGGTGCCAAAGAGCCCCAGCAAGGAGCCTTGCAACCAGCGCAGGGTGGGGCGCTTGCGCTCGAACAACCAGAGGTTGATGCCGTTGAAGATGCTGGCACTGGCGAAGATCACCGCCGACATGCCGCTCGGGATATAGCGTGTGGCGTGGTAGAAGCAGAGAAAGTTGGTGGAAAAGAGCAGGGCACCGAGCAGCGCCGCATAGCGCTGGCCATGCCACGGCAGGCGCGGAAAGCGGCCGCTGGCGGTGAGCAGAGCAAACAGTGCCACCGCTGCCAGCAGGAAGCGATAGAGCACCGAGACCTCGATGGGGATGGGGCCAAGTTGCCAGGCGATGGCAATCCAGGTGCTGCCCCAGATAAGCACGGTGGCAAGATAGAGCATCAGATTCATCACAGTTCCGGAGAGTCAGGGAGAGATGACCCACTATGGGGCGAGCTCTGATGGCTGGATTGCACCATCTTGCGGTTTTTCATCGCCCTGCGCTGTCATCTGTGGGCGTGGTCGGTAAGATGGATGGCAGCGGCATAATACGTACACCTGAACAGGCGGCAGGGGCGAATGAAAACAGCAGGGGTATTTGATGCACTGGTCAGCACCGGCGCCCGGCTGGAGGACGCCTGCTGGCTCGAACCCGGGCTTGGCGTCGCCAGTTGGCGCAACTGCTATGACCAGACCCGCTATCACAAGCCGGGCCACCACACCCTGAGCGTCTATCTGCAAGGAGGCGAGCAGACCGAGCGACTCGATGGGCCGGGTGGCCACGGCGGCACCGGCAAGGTGTGCATCATGCCGGATCACCACAGATCCGAGTGGCTGGTGCGCGAAGAGTTTCGCTTCTTTCATCTCTACTTCACCCCGACTCACCTCACTCGTATCGCCGAGGAGGTGTGTGACAAGGAGGGGCGCCACCTGCAACTGGTGGACAAGACCTTTATCGACGATCCGCAGGCGGCCGGGCTTGTGCAGCGCCAGTTGATGCAACTGCAGTGGCAGCACGGGGTCGATCGGCTGGCGCTTTCACACGGCGCCTGGATGTTGATCCTCCACGCCTACCGCCACCACACCGAGGAGGCTCCCGGTTTGCCGCCTCTGCGCGGCGGGCTGGCGCCGGTGGTGATAAAGCGGGTGCAGGAGTATCTGCAGGCCCATCTGGCCGATTCGGTCACGCTGGCAGAGCTGGCGCAGCAGGCGGGGCTGAGCGAGTACCACTTCGCCCGCATGTTCGGCCAGAGTCTCGGTTGCCCGCCCCACCGCTATCTGCTTGGGCTGCGGCTCAAACGGGCCAAGCAGCTGTTGGCCGGCCCCGAGCCGCTGGCCAGTATCGCCAGTCAGTGTGGCTTCTCTTCCCAGGCCCATTTCGGCAATCGTTTTCGCGAGGCGTTTGGTTTGACGCCGGGGCAGTGGCGGGCACAATTGTCATCTTCCCGTCACAGATAACCCTGAGACTTTGGGCAAAAGAGGTGTACTCTCTACCACTTATCCATTGAAAGGAATGCCCATTGAATTATCGCAAACGTCAAATCCGTACCCGTCATCTCTGGTTCAGCCACTGGAATGCCCCGCAAGATCGCACCGCTGTTGTGACCCCTCCCGAACCTGCAGTGCCTCACAGTTCACGTTGAAAAAGCCCCGCCTGCGATAGGATTTTTCCGGTAACTTTGCCACTATTGCCCCATCACAATGATGTGGACATGGCTGGATGTTTCTGGAACGTATTGAAGTCAAAGGTTTTCGCGGTATAAATCGCCTGTCGCTCGGGCTGGATCAGACCACAGTGCTGATCGGCGAGAATACCTGGGGTAAATCGAGCCTGCTGCGCGCCCTCTGGTGTTTGCTGGGGCAGGATGCCGAGCCCTATCAGTTCACTGCCGAGGATTTTCACCAACCGGAAGATCCCGAATTGGCCCCGGCGCGACACCTGCAACTGGTGCTCACCTTCAGTGAGCACAGACCCCAGATGTGTCAGCACTCCCGTCGGCTGGCCCGTCTTTGCCCCTCCTGGGTGCTGCACAAGGACAAATTCCACCGCATTCACTATCGCGCCAGCGCCGAGCTGCAGGCGGATGGCTCTGTGCTCACCATTCACGACTTTCTCGACGGGGTAGGCAAGAGCTTGCCTATCGCCAATACCCACGAGCTTGTCTGCATGCTCATCACCATGAACCCGGTCTTTCGCCTGCGCGATGCCCGCACCGCCCGCAACGGGGTGGAGACGTTGCCGTGGGGAGATCTCTCCGAGCATCGCCTGAACGAGCTGGCGGACAAGCTCATCGACGAACCCCAGCGGATCGGCGAGCCGGAGCTCAAAGAGGCGTTGCAGGCGGTGCGCCAGCTGATGGATCACTACTTCAACGCCCTGGCCCCCATCAAGAACAAGCCGCGCAGTCAGCGCGATATCATCAATCGCCCCATGACATTGCGCAATCCGGGCAACCTGCATACCCTGCTGCGTCGCGCCGATAACCGCGCGCTGCAGCTGGCGATGGCCGGGATGGCGGCCACCCTGCTGCAAGCGCGGGGCAACCGGGAGCTGGAGGAGGGGGCCCGTCCCATCATGATCCTGGAGGACCCGGAGAGTCGGCTGCACCCGACCATGCTGGCGCTGGCGTGGGGGCTGCTGGAACAACTGCCGGGTCAGAAGCTGCTCACCACCAACTCGGGAGATCTGCTCTCTTCCCTGCCGCTCAATCAGGTGCGACGACTGGTGCGCCGTCAGCAGGATATCCTCTGTCACCAGCTGGGGGGCGAGCGTTACAGCAGCGACGATCTGCGCAAGATCGCCTTCCACGTGCGGATCAATCGCCCCATGTCGCTGTTTGCCCGTTGCTGGCTGCTGGTGGAGGGGGAGACCGAGATCTGGCTGCTCTCCGAGCTGGCCCAGATCTGCGGTTACAGTCTGCGGGCCGAGGGGGTGCGGATCATCGAGTTTGCCCAGTGCGGCCAGTCGCCGCTCATCAAGGTGGCGCGAGATTTTGGCATCGAGTGGCACTTGCTGACCGATGGTGACGAGGCGGGGCTTAAGTATGCCACCTCGGCCCGGGGCCAGCTCAAGGGAGAGCGGGAGCGGGACCGACTGACCCAGCTCCCTGCCGCCGACATCGAGCACTACCTCTATCACAACGGTTTTGAAGCTGTGTTTCGCCGAGAGGCCGGGGTGGGCGGGCGCGCCATGTGGAGCGCCAGTCACATCATCAACAAGGCTATCCATCACCGTAGCAAGCCGGGAATGGCGCTGGCGGTGGTGGAAGAGGCGGAGCGGCTCGGCGCCGAGCATATTCCGCCGGTGATCCGCCAGATGTTTGCCCGGGTGGTTGCGCTGGCCCGCGGTCAGGGCTAACGCCACCACCGCATCCCGTCACTATGGGCATGGCTGCCAGCAGGGCGCCCTTCAAGGTGGGCCCTGCTGGCGGCAAATTGCCCCTGATTGTTTGCCCACGATTGTTTGTCGCGATTGGGGATAGCCGCCGGTTTGGGTATACTCGCCCCTCTCTGGCGCCCCGGTGGCGCACCTCGAATCTTTACTGCTGGAGGCGTCGTGTTCGTCCAACTCCCTTTTTGGCTCTTTCCCCTCACCGGATTGATGGCGCTTGGCGCCCTGATCGCCCTCGGTATCGTGCTGTGGCGCGGTGATATCTGCCCTGGCCAGCGCTCGCGCATCACTCAGCAGCTCTTCTCCATCTGGGTTATTACCGCGCTCTCTCTGATGCTGGCGGTAGAGGCCAAGGCGGCCAGCTGGCTCATCTGGAGTGGTGGGGCTGCACTGGTGCTCGGGGTTGGCTTGTCGCTGGCCCAGTCACGGCTGGAGGGCAAGCGTTCAGTCCCCTCGACACTGCTCTGGCTACCGGCGTTGCCGCTCGCTGTCTATGGCATCGGGCTGCTGCAACTGCAGGGCTGGGTGAGCGGTTTGCTGCAGATGGCGATGCTGGGGGCGGCCTTTGCCCACTTGATGCTGCTGCGGGCCCGTCATCGTCTCAAGGCATTCAACACCCTGTTGCCGCTGGCCGGTCTGGTGGGGGCGATGGCCAGCCTTGTTTGGCTGGCCGTGCTGGTGGGCTGGCAAGGGGGTGAGGCCAATCTCGATGCCCTGATCCCGGCGGTGGTGACCCAGGCAGCGCTGCTGGTGGCCTCTCTGTTGCTCTGGTTCAGCCCGCTCTACTTGCAGCGTGATACCGCGCCAGTGGTGGTCTCCACCTCCCTGTGTGGCCTGCTGATCGCCCAGATCGCCGCCACCAGTGTGTTGCACCAGCTGATCTGACACTGGCGCTGAAATAGAGAAAGCCCCGAGCCAACACTCGGGGCTTTTGCATATCTGGCTTGCAGGTATCGCTGCTATCAATTCACAGCAATCGATCAATAGAAATCGTCTGCCCCGCAGATAAAGAGGCAACTGCTGCGCGGCTGGGCGAGATACTCCCGGGTCAATCCCTCCAGCGGCATGCCGAAGGTGCAGATATCCTGCGGCGAGGGGAGGGCGGTATCGAGGATCCGCCGCCAGTAGCCGCCGACCCCCTTGGGGGGGCTCGGCAGGTTGAAGGTGAGGGGCTCCCAGTAGGCGTTGAACAGCACATAGAGCGCCAGCTTGGTTTC
The DNA here is from genome assembly GCF_040908325.1 of Aeromonas sp. R4-1. Lineage (NCBI taxonomy): Bacteria > Pseudomonadati > Pseudomonadota > Gammaproteobacteria > Aeromonadales > Aeromonadaceae > Aeromonas > Aeromonas sp. R4-1. Next base: position 2,324 of record NZ_JBFODM010000031.1, on the reverse strand, counting down.
GCTCGACAGCGCCGACATGGCGATGGCGTGGGAGTGGGGGCTGAAATCCGGTTGCCCGGCGTTGACCCCATGCCAGCAGATCTCGCTGTGGCGCAGGATCTCGGTGAGCGACAGCGGCATGCTCTCCTGCTCCGGGCGCTGGAACAGGTGTTTACGGTACTGGATCAGCTCCTTCATAAAGCGGAACATCTCCTGACTGCGGGCATTGGGCAGCCAGTTCATCCAGCAGGTGGCATTGTCCTGGCAGTAGCCGTTGTTGTTGCCCCGTTGGGTGCGCAGCAGCTCGTCTCCCATCAGCAGCATGGGGGACCCCACCGAGAGCAGGGTCGCTACCATCATGTTTTTGGCCTGGCGCATCCGCAGGGCGTTGATCTGGGGATCTTCCGTTACCCCTTCATGGCCGTGGTTCCAGCTGAAGTTATGATCGCAGCCGTCACGGTTCTCCTCCCCGTTGGCCTCGTTGTGCTTGCTGTTGTAACTGGCCCAGTCCCACAGAGTAAAACCGTCGTGACAGGTGACGAAGTTGATACTCTTCTCGGGATCGGCGTGGTGATAGTGGTAGATGTCGGGGCTGCCGCACAGCCGCTCGACAAAGGCGGTGACGCTGTTGTCATCCCCGCGCAGAAAGCGGCGCACATCATCCCGGAACTGGCCGTTCCACTCACGCCAGCGGGCGCCGGCCAGTGACCCCACCTGATAGAGCCCCCCCGCGTCCCAGGCTTCGGCAATCAGCTTGATGTCGGCGATGTTGGGGTCGGTATCTATGGTGCGTAGAGTGGGGGCATTGGCCTGCGGCTGACCCGATTCATCCCGCGACAGAATGGCGGCCAAATCGAAGCGGAAGCCATCGACGTGCATCTCCTGACGCCAGAAGTGGAGGCTGTCCATGATCATCCGCAGCACCACCGGATGAGCGCCGTTGAAGGTGTTGCCGCAGCCCGAATAGTTGGTGTCCTTCTGGTTGTTGTCGAGGATGTAGTAGGCCTCGTTGTCGATGCCGCGAAACGAGAAGGTGGGGCCATCATCACCCCCTTCGGCGGTGTGGTTGTAAACCACGTCCAGGATCACCTCGATATTGGCCTTGTGCAGCGCCTTGACCATGTCGCGAAATTCGGTCAGCGGATCATCGCCGCAGGCGTATTGGGCGTGGGGGGCGAAAAAGGACATGGGGCTGTAACCCCAGTAGTTGGAGAGTCCTTTGGGCGCATCCTGAGGATCGAACTGGAACACCGGCAGCAGCTCGACGGCGGTGACGCCGAGCGATTGCAGATAGGGGATCTTCTCAATCAGCCCGAGATAGGTGCCACGCAGCGCCGGATCGACCCCGGAGCTCGGGGACTTGGTAAAGCCCCCCAGATGCAGCTCGTAGATCACCGAGCGGGAGAGGGAGTGAGCGGGCAGTTTGTCTCCTTCCCAGTCGTAGTGGCGAGTATTGACCACCTTGTTCTTGGCGCAACAAGCCAGATTGCTGCCTGGACGGGCCGCCGCCCATCGATCGTAATTGGCGCCAAGCTCGATGCTGCGGCCGTAAGGGTCGAGCAACACCTTCTCGGCATCGAAGCGGGTGCCGCCATATGGGCGCCACGGGCCCTGAATGCGATAGGCGTAACGTTGCCCGACCGAGATCCCCTCCACATGGATATGCCAGTAGTAGGCGGTGCGGTTAAGGCGCGGGGAGAGGGGGATCACCTCGGGGGTCGCATCGTCTGCGCTCGCGAAGAGCAGCAGTTCGACCCGGCTGGCGAGGCGTGCCCAGATCGCAAAGTTGACGCCGTTACTGTCGGGTGTGGCCCCCAACTGACGGCAGTGACCGGCGGAGATGCGCATATTCTACCTACCCAAAATGAGGAGTGTTCATCTTATTGAGTGTAGTGCCGGATGCTTGGCAAGGACTCGATTGCCTGAAAAAACAGCATGATGCTGCTAATGACCGCACTATTTGTCCGATTAATCTACGAATAAACTTTTTTTGAGATATTTACTTGCAATCTGTGCGCTGGCGCCTATTATTGGCGACCTCAGACGCGGGGTGGAGCAGCCCGGTAGCTCGTCGGGCTCATAACCCGAAGGTCGTCAGTTCAAATCTGGCCCCCGCAACCATCTGAGATCCTGACCAGTCAAGCCGGTGTAACCGGTTGGTGGGAAAGGAGAAATCGAACTGGCTACTGCTCGGCCACTTCGAGAAAAAATTCGGACGCGGGGTGGAGCAGCTCGGTAGCTCGTCGGGCTCATAACCCGAAGGTCGTCGGTTCAAATCCGGCCCCCGCAACCAACTCTTTCGTCAGCTTGCGATTGTGTAAACAGTCGAAAGCAGACAAACGCCA